>JAGLJX010000214.1 GCA_023142175.1 Emcibacter sp. | reverse complement strand
GAGCCGAAAATGGCAACCTCTGTTGCTCCAACCGCCAGAGCATCTTCCAATCCCTTTAAATTAGGAGTGAGAACCGGATAATCAACGCCGTCTTTGCGGGAAATCCCCATCATAACCTTAGATGCATCGGCCATCTGTGGCACCCATTTGGGGGAGACAAAACTTGTCGCCTCAATCTTGGTCAGGCCAGCAGTAGCCAACCGCTCAATAAGGGCAACCTTAACCTCAGTCGGGACAGTTTTCTGCTCATTTTGAAGGCCGTCACGGGGGCCGACTTCATAGAGACGAACTTTGCTTATGGCTGTCATTCTTCATCCTCAATAATTCGGATTAAAACCTGACCGTCTGTGACCTGATCACCAACACAAAGCGTGAAACCTTCCACCCTGCCACTGATCTGCGCCTTGATAGTATGTTCCATTTTCATGGCCTCCAAAATCATCAACGGCTGGCCCTGCGCTACTTGTTCGCCGTCCTTGACCATAACCTGTGTCACCTTGCCGGGCATGGGGGTGTTGATAACACCGCTGCCGCCATCCTCATCCTCACCCTCTGCACCGGGCAGGTAATGATGCAAATGGCTGACCGTGGCGCCGTGAAAAATGGTAAAATCCTGCCCATCCTTGATAACCTTGGCGGAAATTTTATGACCGCCAACCATTATATCAAGCATAACCCCTTCATGGCGCACGATGTGAACCTCGAATTCATCACCCTCAATGGAAAGAACAAAGCCCTTATTCTGATAAATAACTGACACGTCCCGCATCTGATCATGATCGACAAATGTGAGCGTCGTTTTCAGGTTCATATTCATACGCCAGCCATCGCTATAATCCCATGGATCACCACCTGCTTTATGAGGTTCAAGCTCCGCCATACACGCCAGCGCCAAAATATGATGATCGGCAAGTTTACCCTTCGGCATCAGGTCGTTGCTAAAACGTTCGATAAATCCCGTGTCCAGATCCGCCCTTGCGAAGGCCGGATGACGGATGATATTACTCAGAAACTCCAGATTACATTTCAGTCCGACCACTGCCGTACCCTCCAGCGCCTTGCTCATCTGACGCAGAGCGGCATCACGGTCATTACCCCAGACAATCAATTTGGCAATCATCGGGTCATAATAGATGCTGACCTCGTCGCCCGCCTCAACGCCAGTATCAAGACGAAAATATTTATTCTGCATAGGGCTGGAAAAATGGCTAAGCCTTCCCGTTTGCGGCATGAAGTTATTTTCCGGATCTTCCGCATAAAGCCGCACTTCAAAAGCATGGCCGATCAGGGGAACTTCATCCTGCGTCAAAGGCAGCCTTTCCCCCGCAGCAATACGCAATTGCCAGTCCACAAGGTCTTGATTAGTGATCAGTTCGGTGACCGGATGCTCAACCTGAAGCCTTGTATTCATCTCCATAAAATAAAAGGGTGCGCCCTCAAGTCCCTTTTGCACATCGACAATAAATTCAATCGTTCCGGCACCGGAATAACCGATAGCCTTTGCCGCCTTAACCGCCGCATCTCCCATTGATTTGCGCATTTCATCCGACATATCGGGGGCCGGAGCTTCCTCAACCACCTTTTGATGACGCCGTTGCAGGGAGCAATCCCGTTCATACAGATAAACCGCATCGCCAAAATTATCGCCAAAGACCTGTACTTCGATATGGCGCGGTTTAGTGAGGTATTTTTCAATCAACACATGGTCGTTGCCAAAAGAGGCCTTGGCTTCACGCTGGCAGCTTTCGAGTGAGGATATAAAATCCACTGATCTTTCCACCAGTCGCATACCTTTACCGCCGCCACCCGCGACCGCCTTTATCAAAACGGGGTAGCCAATCTGGTCGGCCTCAGCCTGCAATATTTTCCGGGTCTGATCAGCGCCCTGATAGCCCGGAACAACCGGAACTCCGGCGGCAGACATGATGTCCTTAGCTTTATCTTTCAGCCCCATCGTGCGGATGCTGTCGGCACTGGGGCCGATGAAAGTGATACCGGCCTTACCGCAGGCTTCGGAAAATTCGGCATTCTCGGACAGAAAACCATAGCCCGGATGAATGGCACTGGCATCAGTGACTTCCGCCGCACTGATGATAGCCGGTATATTGAGATAACTGTCGATGGAAGGTGCCGGCCCGATACACACACTTTCATCAGCCAGCAATACGTGCTTCAAATCCCGGTCCGCCTCGGAGTGCACGGCTACCGTCTTGATACCCAACTCATGACAAGCACGCAGAATGCGCAGGGCAATCTCGCCCCGGTTGG
>JAGLJX010000213.1 GCA_023142175.1 Emcibacter sp. | reverse complement strand
CGTCTCCCGCACTCTGGAAGGGATCAACGCGCAACAGCGGGAATACATTGAAGAACTACCTTTTTTCATGGATTTGCCAGAGGATATCACCTCCAGCCTGCTTCAACACGCTCAGGTGCGGGAATATAAAAAAGGCAAGCTTCTGTTTCTGGAGGGTGAGGTATCAAGTCGTCTTCACATTATTCTCAGTGGCTGGGTGAAATTATTCAAAGGCACTGCAAGCGGGGATGAAACCGTACTGCAAATGCTCACCTGTGGTGACATGGTAGCCGAATCGGCGGTTTTCCTCAACGCAACTTATCCGGTTAGCGCGCAGGTGGCAAAGAAGGCCGTTATCCTGACCATGCCTGCCCCGATCATCCGCGAAAGAATTAAACAACATAATGTGCTGGCACTAAGGGTATTGAATGGAATTTCCCAACATTCTCAAAGCCTTATTCAGGAGTTTGAGAATATTCGGCTGAAGCCCGCCACAGAACGGGTCGGCTGGTTCCTGTTGAAACTGCTATTGGATCAGGGCAAGGTGCCCGACCTCATCGAGCTGCCCTATGACAAATCGCTGATTGCCTCATATCTAGATATGAAACCGGAAACATTCTCCCGTACGCTGAAGCGCTTCAAGGAAAATGGTTTTGAGATAAATAAAAATTCCGTGATTTTGCCCAGCATAAATGCCCTTTGTGGCTTTTGTGACCATGATCTTGCCACCTCTTGTGACAGGCACGGCACACCGGAATGCCCAAATCCCGATTACAATCAGGGTATTGATGCGAAATTCAAATAATTATCAGATTGATTTCCCTTTTTTGATCCACATCAACTATGGCTTTCTTTTTGTACTTTATGTATAGTGTTGAGTGTTGGGGCATTATCTCACGATGATGCCCTGCTCCGAAGCTTTCGGACCTAACCCCGATTATGGATATGGTTCGCTGGCCGCAGGTTAATAATCCTGCCGGGTTATGGTGAAAACGCCGTAGCCTCCCGTGTTTGGAAAGGAGACTATTAGTGACTATAGAACCAAGTGGTTTGGTTGATAATTATGACCGCGCATTTCCTTATCTGCGCCTGTCAATTACCGATATCTGTAATTTTCGTTGTGAATATTGCCTGCCCGATGGCTATAGCTGTAGCAGCAAACCAAAATTCCTGACACTTGATGAAATCCGGCGGCTGGTGACGGCTTTTGCCGAGCTTGGCGTATGGAAAATCCGCCTGACCGGGGGCGAGCCAAGTGTCCGCAAAGATTTCTCAGAGATTATTGATATGGTGTCCCATACGGCGGGCATAGAGACTATGGCCTTTACCACCAATGGCTACCGTCTGAAAGATAATGCGCAGAAATGGTTTGATACCGGCATGAGAAAACTGAATGTGAGCGTTGACAGCCTGAACCCGGAGACATTCCATAAAATCACCGGCCATGACAAGCTACCTTCTGTGTTGGCGGGAATCGAAGAATCCCTTGCAGTCGGCTATGACAGCGTGAAGGTCAATGTGGTGCTCCTAAAAGGTATCAACGAAACATCTTTGCCGGATTATCTGGAATATGTCAAAGAACGGCACGTCACCGTACGCTTCATTGAATTAATGCAGACCGGCGATAATCTTGACTATTTCAAGAAACGCCATCTCTCCGCTGAGGTGGTCCGCAACCAACTGCTTGAGCGGGGCTGGGTAGAAAATATCCGTGTGAACGGCGCGGGGCCGGCGGTGAATTTCACCCATCCCGATTATCTTGGCGCCATTGGCCTGATCGCGCCCTATTCCAAGGATTTCTGTCTGGGCTGCAACCGTTTGCGGATTACGGCTACCGGCGATCTTCGTCTGTGCCTGTTTGGTGATGTTGGTATTCCGCTGCGCGATCTGTTGCAGAGCGATGACCAGAAGCAGGAATTGCAGATGCGGGTCATGAAGCAGCTCAATTATAAGAAATCATCTCATTTTCTGGCCCAGGGCGAAACTGGCCTGATCCCTAATTTATCATCTACCGGAGGGTAAGACCATGTTGTCATATGCAGACGCTCTAGGAATAATTCTGTCGAGCGGGGATACGCTTGACGTGCAGACTGTATCCCTCGATCATGCTTTAGGCCAGATTGCGGCAGAAAA
>JAGLJX010000212.1 GCA_023142175.1 Emcibacter sp. | reverse complement strand
GCCCAGCCCGCATGGTAATAAAAATGCCGTGCGACCAAGGGAATATCAATATCCCTGCTTTCACGGATCGGTTTGCCGTTATCCAAGGTTTCCAGAACCGACATAAAGCGGGATGTCTTCTGTATCAGACGTGCCAGAGTATAGAGATATTTGGCACGCTCATGTCCGGCGAGGCCAGACCATTCGGGGAAGGCTTTCGCCGCTGCTTTCACAGCTTTATCCACATCATCCGCACCTGCGGCAGAGAATTTTGCCAGATACTCACCCGTTGCCGGATTGTGGCTTTCGATGAAGCTGTCCGATGTTGCGGGTTCCATCCATTCGCCACCAATGAACAGCTTAAATCCATCTTCGTGGCTTTTCAGCCAGTCATGGACATAATCGGATTGCTCTGATGCTGGGCCGTATGACATTGTTTTAAATATTTCTGAGATGTTCATAAAAAATCCTAGCCCATGGAATGGCGGTTAGCGGCAGAATAACGGCCCGTTACAAAATGTTCAAGCTGGCGTTCAATATCGCCCAGCAAACTTGATGCCCCAAAGCGGAACATATGAGGGTGTAACCACTCATCACCCAATTCTTCCTTGATCAGTGTCAGATATTGCAGGGCCAGTTTGGCCGTGCTGATACCACCAGCGGGTTTATAGCCAACCTTCTGTCCGGTTTTCTCATAAAATTCCCGTATCATGCGGATCATCACCAAACTAACAGGCAGTGTCGCATTGACCCCTTCCATGCCAGTGGATGTCTTGATAAAATCTGCACCCGCCATCATGCAGACCATTGATGCCTTGGCAATCTTGGTGATCGAGCCCAATTGTCCGGTGGCAAGAATGGACTTCATATGAGCGGCACCGCAAGCTTCGCGGTAAGCCTTGACCTCATCATATAAAGCGCGCCAGTTGCCACACAGCACATAGCGGCGGCTGATAACAATATCAATTTCTTCGGCCCCTGCCGCCACAGATGCCCGAATTTCCGCAAGCCGTGTCTCCAGAGGGGCCAGCCCCGCCGGAAAACCGGTTGAGACTGCCGCCACGGGAATGTCGCTGCCCTTTAGGGCCGCAACCGCCGTTTCAACCATTTCATGATAGACGCAGACCGCCCCCGTGGTGAGCTGCATATTCTCGAAACCCAGTGCTTCCAAAATATCGGGCCGTACCGGATTGCGGGCCTTGGCACAAAGACGCTTGACGCGCCCTTCGGTATCGTCACCGGACAAGGTGGTCAGGTCGATACAGGAGATCGCCTTGAGCAGCCATGCTGCCTGCCATTGTTTTTTTACCGTACGCCGCCCGCCGAGGGACGCTATGCGCCGGTCAACCGCAGATTTGTTGATTTTAATTTCATCAACCCAGCTGGCTTCAAAGTCACAGCCCTCTACTCTTTTTTCTAATCTGGGCAGGCTATTAATCAATATTGGTTTTGTCGCTTTCACAATCTCTATCTCTTTAAAGGAATGACGTGCCGGCATCCAAGGGGTCAAGCCCAAGATGCTGTGCCAGACTAGCTCCGATATCGGCAAATGTTTCTCTTTTCCCGATGGAACCGGGGGTAACTTTTGGCCCAAAGGCAATGACTGGCACATGTTCTCTGGTATGATTTGAACCGGGCCAAGTGGGATCACAACCATGATCTGCGGTCAGGACCACCACATCATCGGGCCGTAACGCCGCCCAGAGTTCCGGCAGTTTCCGGTCAAATTCTTCCAGCGCCGCCGCATAGCCCGGCACATCACGGCGATGCCCGTAAAGCATATCAAAGTCAACAAGGTTGGCAAACAGGATAGCATTGTCATCGGCCCCCTTTACCTGTTCCATCAACATCTCGAAAATTTGCTTGTTGCCGTGGGCTTTATATTTCTGGGTTATGCCCTGATGGGCGAAAATATCGGCAATCTTGCCAATGGAAATCACCTCGCCGCCGCTATCTGCATATTTATCCAATAATGTGGGTGCCGGCGGCAGAACCGAAATATCCCTGCGGTTGCCTGTACGGATAAATTCACCCGGCACTGATCCTACGAAAGGCCGCGCAATCACCCGCCCGATGTTATAATCATCCACAAGTTTCCGCGCCACATCACATACTTCATAAAGGCGGTCGAGGCCAAAATGTTCCTCATGGGCCGCAATCTGTATCACCGAATCGGTAGAAGCATAAACGATAGGTTTGCCGCTTTTGATATGCTCAGCACCCAATTCGTCAAGAATAACTGTCCCCGAAGCATGACAATTTCCCAGAACACCCGGCAGATTGCACGTCGATATCAAATCATTTAACAGACTTTCAGGGAAGGTTTCTGTTTCATCTAAAAAATAGCCCCAGTCAAACATGACCGGCACACCCGCCATTTCCCAATGTCCGCTCGGCGTATCCTTGCCGCTGCTTTTCTCAGAAGCAAAACCGTATTTTCCGGTAATTTTTGTGGCTTTTTCTACCTTGATATCATGACCCGCAGATTGCTCTGCTGCCAAGCCCAGCCCCAGTTCCATAAGATTTGGAATAAGCAGCGGGCCGGATCTTAACCCTGCCTTATCGCCCTGCCCCAAGGCGCATTGCTCGGCAATATGGCCGAAGGTATTCGCCCCCTGATCACCGAACAGGGCAGCATCATCCGTCTCACCAACACCAAAAGAGTCCAGCACAATAATTATTGCACGCATTACCTATGCTCCAGAAAAACCTCATATTATATTCAGGGCTTAAAATTAATCAGCCTAGTGTACAATCTTTTAAAAAATTTGTCCATATGGTAAAAAATTTTCAATAAGTTGCTTTTGATTATTAATTTATAGCCCTATTATATTTTCTATTATACCCCTATTATCATAGCATATCACTGATATTTGATATGTTCAGGAGCAAGAGAAAAAAATGATTGCCAAAGAAGTAAAAAGAAGCGTCGCCGCCATAAAGGCCGCCCATAAAGGCAAATTCCCAAAAGTTGCCCTTATTCTGGGTAGTGGACTTGGGAAATTTGGCGAAGTAATGAAGATTGAAACCACAATCTCTTACGACAAAATTCCCGATTTTCCCCAGCCAACCGTAGTGGGTCACGCCGGACGGCTGCTGATTGGAAAAGTAGGTCGCACACCTTTGTTATGTATGCAGGGTCGCATGCATCTTTATGAAGGTCATCCGGCGAACAAGCTTGCCATAGCCATCCGCACCTTCAGACAACTGGGTGTGGAAACGCTGATCATCACCAATGCGGCGGGAAGCCTGCATATGGAAATGCCCGCCGGATCGATCATGTGTATCAGTGACCATGTGAATATGTCAGGTCAAAACCCCCTGACCGGCCCCAATGATGAAAAAATAGGCCCGCGGTTTTTTGATATGACCCATGCCTATGATCAGGATTTACAGGACAGGCTGGCCCAATCCGCAATGGCGATTAATATTCCCCTCCATACTGGTGTATATGTTCAGCTCGCCGGACCTAATTTTGAAACACCAGCCGAGATCAGGATGCTGGGCAAATTGGGTATTGATGCGGTGGGTATGTCAACGGTTCAGGAATGTCTGGTCGCCCGCCATTGTGGTATGGACGTTGCCGGCGTATCCCTGATCACTAACCTTGGGGCAGGGCTGGCACCAAATGCCCTATCCCATGATGAAACCCTGTCTGAAGCCGAAAAAGCTTTCGGCAATATCAGTAGCCTCCTTGCCCATTTTATTGACGGACTCTCAGAATAATATGACCTTAAAAAAACCTCAACAACATGCTCTGTCTGTGGGTACGGTAATGATCGACATCATAACCGTCATTGCCGATAAGGATGTGGAATTACTGACACTGCATAATTCAAGCTCCTCCTTCCTAATGTTAGAGCAGGGCAGGAAAGTTGAATCCCAGAATATTGACACCCATGTTGGTGGTGGCGGTGCGAATACCGCAGTCTGCATGAGCCGGTTGGGCATGGATATGTCACTATTGGCCCTTGTGGGTAAAGACCTGAATGCAAAAAAAATTCTGAGGCGCATTGAAGAAGAGAATATCGCCCTGGATAATATAATCGAAGTTACAGATGTGGGGAGTGGGGTTGCAGTTCATATCGCATCCCATGACCGCAATGCGGCCATCTTCACCCATCGCGGTGCCAATTGCAACCTGACGAAAGATGATATTAAGGCGGTTAATTTTGCTGACTATAAACTGGTTTATGTCACCAACCTTAGTAACGAATCTGCGGATTATTTCCCTTTTCTTGTCGAGCAGGCTGCAAAATCAAATTGTTTCATTGCCTCTAATCCCGGCATCCGACAGTTAACAAGACTTTGTGATGACTTTCTGAAAAGCCTGAAATCAATCACTCTGCTGTCCCTCAATAAAGTGGAATGTGAGGCATTGGTTCCCAAACTTGTTTCAGAAGATCATAAAGCCCGAAAATCTAAGCTAGGCCTATCAGAAAATGTGCCTCCTCTGCTCAAAAACGGGTTTAAATTTGGTGGCTTTACCCTGGGGCTGGTTGAGCTCATGCAAATACTGTCTGCCCACGGGCCGGATTATGTGGTGATCACAGACGGTAGCAAGGGGGCTTATCTGTTGCAGGGAGATATTTTATATTACTGCCCGCCGCAGATAGTTGAGATGAAGGGGTCGGCGGGGGCCGGCGATAGTTTCTCATCAACATTGGCCAGTCTGGTTTCCACGGGTAATGAACCATCTGTTGCCCTTTATGCCGCATCCCTAAATGCCGCGTCCGTTATCTCTTGCGTTGACACTCAGGAAGGATTATTGACATTTGATACCCTTGAACGGGCTATGGGAAGCACCGATATCGCAGCTACCGTTATCAGGTGGAATGTAAAATAAAACTAAAATGGATAAATAATGGATAAAATATATATCTCCGCCGATAACTTGCTGGAAGACAGCTTCAAGATGGCTCATTTGATTTTGGAAAGCGGATTTGAGCCGGACTATATCGTTGGTGTCTGGCGCGGTGGCACGCCCATCGGAATCGCAGTACAGGAATATCTGGATTATCGGGGTCTGAAATCTGACCATATCGCCATCCGCACATCATCCTATACCGGAATTGCCACTCGCAGTTCCACCGTGCGGGTGCATGGGCTTGGCTATATTGTGGATAACATCAATTCCCATGACAAGCTTTTGATCGTGGATGATGTTTTTGATTCAGGTCTTAGCGTTGATGCAATCATCCGTGATCTTCAGGAGCAATGCCGCCGTAATATGCCCGAAGACACACGGGTCGCGACCGTTTATTACAAGCCGGAAAAACGCAAAACCGAACGGATACCCGATTATTACATCCATGAAACCGATGAATGGCTTGTTTTCCCCCATGAATTGCATGGCCTTACCGTAGATGAAATTGCCAAGCATAAATCACCCGTGATCTCAGAACTTCTCGACAAGAAAATCTGACCCTAGGCTGTCGCATTTTATTTTTTACTTAACGCCTGTGTGATTCTGGCGGCAATTTCATTGGCTTTACGGCGAACTTCTTGCGCATCAAGGGTCAGGACTTTGCCGTCCTCCATCAGAATATTGCCGTCCACTATAGTCGTCACAACATCACTGCTGTTGACCGCATAGACAAGGTGCGAGATCACATCATAAAGCGGCGTCATATGAGGGCCGGTGAGATCGATCTGAATAAGATCAGCTCTCTTGCCGACAGCAATCTCACCCACAAGAGACCCAAGCCCCACGGCCTCGGCCCCGCCCTTTGTCGCCATATCCATCACGGTTTGCGCAGGCATCACGGTGGCATCATAATTTACCCCCTTGTGAATGAGCGCGGCGAGACGGATTTCTTCCCACATATTCAAGTCATTATTGGATACGGCCCCGTCCGTTCCCAAGCCAAGCCGAACTCCTTGGCGCAACATTTCCGGAACCGGAGAAATCCCCGCCGCAGTTTTTAAATTTGACGTGGGATTATGGATCACACCAACCTTATATTTAGCCAAAAGCTTGATTTCTTCTTCTGTGGGGTGAACCACATGGGCGGCAATCAATTTATTATCAAGCAGACCAATATTTTCCAGATGTTTGATTGGTGTTGTATGATAGCGATCCAATACCAATGCCAATTCAGCACGATCTTCGGACAAATGGATTGTGATAGGGGCCTTCAATCCCAGTGCGACCTTGGACACCTGTTCCAGATGTTCCGCTGATACGGTATAGGGAGAATGGGGAGCAAAGGCAGGAATGACACGGCCTGACTTGCTTTTATAGGTTTTGACAAATTTTTCCGCCGCCGCAAATGAATCGCCCCAGCCTTTAAATCCCGGCGATGGAAAATCGATGGACGGTGAGCCCAAGATCGCCCGAAGGCCACATTTCTCTACGATATCTGCGCCCTGATCCGCATAAAAATACATATCTACAAAAGATGTGGTGCCGCCTTTTATCATTTCATAACAGGCCAGTTTCATGCCAACCTCGATAAATTCACGATCAACGAACTGAGCTTCCATGGGAAAGATATAATTCTGCAACCATGTCATCAGGGGCAGATCATCTGCCATACCCCGAAACAATACCATCGCCGTATGGGTATGACCATTGACCAAACCGGGCATCAGGATACGGTCCTTGCCCGCAACCTCCCGCTTTGCCGTAAAATTCGTCGCGATCTCTTTGTCCTGACCTACAGCGACAATCACCCCGTCCTTAACCGCAACGGCCCCATATTCAATAACGGGCTTATCTTCATTCATCGTCACCACATAGCGACCATGAATGATCAGGTCGACAGTTTTTAAGATGGCCGCAGAAGCCTGTGCGGACGATAGCATTATAAAAGCTAAAATCAGCACCCAAGCCGTAACCATTATCCCAATATTGGTTTTTATTCTTATTTTCATCATTCTATTCCTTATCGTTTAAAGCACTATATCCTTATATTTCATGTTCATCAACACAGTATATGACAGCCCTCACTTAAAAATAATTACTATAACACACTGAAAGTAAACAATTTTAAAATAATTTAAAGAAAGTAATTGACTATTATTGATGTAGTGTACTATGTTTGTACAACACTTAAACACCACAACAGTTATTGTGCCAATTTAATAAAGATAGGAATTTACCGTGGCTACTCAGTGGAAAGATGATCAACCAATTTATCTGCAGCTTAAAGAGCAGATAATGGCCATGATAATAGATGATATCCTCAGCGAAGGGGAAGCACTTCCTTCGGTTCGGAAAGTCGCCGCAGATTATCAAATTAACCCAATTACCGCCTCCAAAGCTTATGCAGAGCTTGTTGATGAGGGGCTGGTCGAAAAAAGAAGAGGGCTTGGAATGTTTATACTTGAAGGTGCCAGAAAAAATCTTTTGAACGCGGAACAAAAAAAGTTCCTTGAGAAGGAATGGCCTGAAATTATCAAGCGAATTACCCTTTTGGGCCTTAATGTCAAACAGCTGATCGAAACTTCTGATCATAACCAAAGCCATTAAGGAAAGGATTTAGCAATGACCAATATTATTACAGCACAAAATCTCGGCAAATCCTTCGGATCTTTTCAGGCCTTGAAGAATATCGACCTGGCCATCCAGAAAGGCCAGATCGTCGGCATTATCGGTGCTAACGGCGCCGGCAAAACGACCCTGCTGAACAGCTTTTTAGGCTTAAGCACCTATGATGGTGATCTGGATGTTCTGGGTCTTGACCCTTACGCCCAGCGCGATGAATTGATGAAGCAAATTTGCTTTATATCTGACGTGGCAACCCTGCCAAAATGGATGAAGGTTTCCGAAGCTCTTGATTTTGTCGAAGGCGTTCACCCAAGTTTTGATCGGGAAAAAGCCTTAACATTTCTTGCCGGAACCAGCGTCCCCCTTGATAAAAAAATCCGTAAACTGTCCAAAGGTATGATCGTTCAGGTTCATCTGGCCCTGATCATGTCCATTGATGCTAAAATTCTGGTACTCGATGAACCAACGCTTGGCCTCGACATCATTTACCGGAAAAAATTCTATAAACAACTGCTGGAAGATTTCTTTGATGAAGATCGCACCATTCTGATCACTACGCATCAGGTGGATGAGATTGAGAATATCCTCTCCCATGTGGTTTTCATCCGTGAAGGTAATATCGTGCTGAACGCTGATATGGAAGACATCAGCGCTCAATGGATGGTGCTTAATACCAGCCCAGAAAATATAGATGCCGCCCGTGGACTGTCCCCTGTTTCGGAGCAGACAATGCTGGGCAGAACATCATTTATCTTTAACGGCAAAGAACGTAGTGAGCTTAGCCAGCTCGGTGATGTGACCAGAATCAGCCTGTCTGATCTGTTCGTCACCCTGATGGATGGAGAATAATCATGTCTATCGCCCGCACCAGATTA
>JAGLJX010000211.1 GCA_023142175.1 Emcibacter sp. | reverse complement strand
TGACGCGGAAGGTATCGCGGATATTTTTCGGATTAAATTCAGCAAAGCTTTCTGCACAGTCACCACCCTGCAGCAAAAAGGCTTTACCTTCAGCTACTTGACCAAGTTGCGTGGTCAGACGTCTTGCCTCACCAGCAAAAACCAGCGGTGGACATATGCCCAGTTCTGCTTCTACCTTTTTCAGTTCTGCTTGATCAGTATATGTTGGCACCTGCCGGATTGGTTTTGATCTCCAACTATCCGGTGTCCAGTTCTTACTCATAATTCTATCCATTCATTAAACTTGGCGCATTTTAATACCCAAGCATCATATAAGACCCTTCGCATTATAACGCCAGAAAAAACAACCCCGAAAGGGTATTTTCTTCCAATAAAAACGCTTTCAGCACGATATTATTTCATTAAGACGAATTCTTCTGCCGATGAAGGGTGAAGAGCTACCGTGGAATCAAACTGCGCCTTTGTTGCTCCGCATTTCATTGCAATGGCTATGCCCTGCGCAATTTCAGCAGAATCCGGCCCGATCATATGAACCCCGACTACAATGTCGGTGGATTTTTGAACAATCATTTTCATGAGAGAGCGTTCAGGCCGCCCACTCAGAGTGAATTTCATAGAGCGATATTCCGACCGGAAGACTTTAAGATCACCACCAAATTTTTCCACGGCTTGCTGCTCAGTCAGGCCGATAGTTCCGATGGAAGGCTGCGAGAAGACGGCGGTGGGAATATTGTCATAATGCACCAATGTGGGGGTATCATTAAACTGTGTTGCGGCCAATGCGGCCCCTTCCCTGATCGCCACGGGGGTCAGTTGAATTTTGCCCGTCACATCACCGACAGCAAAGATGTTATCCACGGACGATTTAAAATTCTCATCAACGATGATCGCGCCATTACGTTCCATTTCTACGCCCAGCTCTTCTAGTCCCATATTCTTTGAATTGGGTGTCCGTCCCGTGGCATACATAACCGAATCAACGGTCATCGTTGACCCATCGGTCAGGGTTAGTACCAAACCATCGTCAGTTTTGGTGATCTCGGTCACATTGGTATGAACCCTTACATCAACACCTTTTTTGACCATTTCCTCGTTCAGCTTACCGGCAATCTCCAGATCAAAACCGCGCAATATCTGCTCGCCGCGATAGAGAAGATGCAGATCTACACCCATGCCATTAAAAATTCCGGCAAATTCAACGGCAATATAGCCGCCGCCGACAATGGCCATTCTCTTGGGTAATTCTTCCAGATGAAAGGCTTCGTTAGAGGTAATGGCATGTTCTATGCCCGGAATATCCGGCATTTGCGGCCAGCCGCCAGTGGCGATGAGGATTTTATCCGCCGTGACAGTACGTGTGCCCTCATCCGATGATAGCTCAATAGTATGCGCGTCCAACATCTTGCCACGGGCGTGGATAGTTTCCACGTTATGGTTATCCAATGTATTGATATAAAGCCCGTTCAGGCGGTCAATTTCCTTGTCCTTGGCGGCAATCAATGCGGGCCAGTCAAAGCTTTGCTCCGCACCAGACCAGCCAAAGCCTTTTGAATCGCTAAAATGAGATGAATATTCAGAGGCATAGACAAATAGCTTTTTTGGAACGCAACCACGGATTACGCAGGTGCCACCAACGCGGTAGTCCTCACATATGCCAACTTTTGCGCCGTAAGTGGATGCCATACGACTTGCCCGAACCCCGCCAGAGCCCGCACCAATGACGAAAAAATCATAGTCATACATATTTTATTTCCCTGAATATCATTTTCAACAAGCTCTTAACTTAAGCCAGAAGACAGAATTATCAAGTGATTGGGCATAAAAAAAGGCCCCTGCATCAGGAGCCTTTTAATTTATAATACAGTGTTATGCTGCACGGGTGGGGCGCAATGTCTTTCTCTTGGGAGAGAAAGCCTTGTTGCCGCCATTATTCTTGCCCTTTGGCTTATGTGATCTCTCGGGCCGTTTTTCGGTCAGGGTTTTCTTGCCACCTCTGACCTTTTTACGGGCAAATGGCTTGGCATCGCCTTCCTTCTTCTTGAAAGACTTTTTCTTAGCACCTGCCTTGACAAATTCAGACTTGTCTTCTTTTGTGCTGTCAATCTTAGGTGGTTTGCCTAAGAGCTTACCCAGAACCGGATCATCGGTATATTTCTTGGCTTCAGCCGTCCAGGGATTATACCGCTTGCCTTCATTACTAGCCGGTTTATCCTGTCTGAAAGACTTATCCTGCTTGAAAGACTTATCCTGTTTGAAGGGTTTACCATGCTTCTTGGGCGCGTCACGGCGATCATTACGGTCTTCTTTTTTCCAGTCGCTATTGGCGGCTTTCACATGGTCGCGGGATTTATAACGGTCTGATTTAGAGCTATTTTCACGGAAGCCACGGTCTTCCCGGAAACCTCTGTCTTCACGCTTGCCGCTACGGGCATTGCGATCCCGCGAGAAACGGCCTTTTTTGCCCCCAGCTTTACCACGCGCGGTCACGTCAATATGATATTCGTGATCTTCATCCACTTCAATAGACTGTTTGATCAACCTTTCAATGGGAATGAGCAAGCGCATATCGCTTGGATCACAAAAAGATATGGCAATACCTTTTGCTCCGGCGCGACCCGTCCGGCCCACACGGTGAATATAATTTTCCGGCTCAATAGGCAGTTCGAAATTGACCACATGGCTGATGCCATCAACATCAATACCGCGTGCCGCCACATCAGTCGCCACCAGAACTCTGGTCCGGCCACGGCGGAAATTCATCAGTATTTTTTCCCGAACCCGTTGACGTTTGTCACCGTGAATAGCATCGGACCGGATGCCATTCTGATGAAGTTCCTTGGACAAAGCGTCCGCGCCCAATTTGGTGCGGGCAAAGACGAGCGTTTTTTCCACATCATCACCGGACAGTATTTCTGACAGCAATTTTGCTTTGTTTTTCCGGCTCACATTCATGATTTTATGTGAGATAGTATCGGCAACAGCCGTTTTTTGTTTTATTTCCACATTGACCGGATTGTTGAGCAAATTCCGTGTCAGGTTGCGAACCTTTTGGTTCATGGTGGCAGAAAACAGAACAGTCTGATGATCTTCCGGCAGGCTATCGGCAATATCGCGCACATCATCAATGAAGCCCATATCCAGCATACGGTCGGCTTCGTCCAGAATGAAGATATTGGTATCGGCAAATTTCACATTCTTGCGGCCAATATGGTCAATCAGGCGACCCGGTGTCGCCACAAGGATATCCACGCCGCGGCGTAATTTATTAGTCTGCGGCGGGTAAGGCTGACCACCCGCAACAACAAGACTTCTGAGCTTCGTGCCCTTGGAAAAGGTAACGATACATTGCTCAATCTGCATGGCAAGCTCGCGGGTCGGGGCCAAGATCAGAACCTTTGGCATATTCTGCCGTGGTTTTTGATAATCTGCCAGCAGGCTGTTAATCATGGGCAAAGCAAAAGCCGCCGTCTTGCCGCCGCCGGTCTGGGCGATGCCAATCAGGTCATTACCTTCCATCAAAGGTGGCATAGCCATAGATTGAATTTGTGTCGGGGCGGTAAAGCCCTCATCTGCAATTGCTTTTAAGATTGTTTCGGCAAGCCCAAAGGCTTCGAATCCATATTCGTCAGTAGATGGCGCATCCAAATGCGTCATAGCATAGTCCT
>JAGLJX010000210.1 GCA_023142175.1 Emcibacter sp. | reverse complement strand
ATAACTGGGACTGGGATGAAGTGAACAACAACCCCTTCTGGTGTCCCGATAAGGATATGGTTCCCGTGTGGGAAAAATATCTGGACGACATCCGCAAAGAAGGCAGCTCCATCGGGGCTGTGATCGAGGTTCACGCTATTGGCGTGCCCGCCGGAATAGGGGCGCCGGTTTACGCCAAGCTCGACAGCGACCTTGCCAGCGCCATGATGACCATCAATGCGGTCAAGGGTGTGGAAATCGGCGAAGGCTTTAATGCGGCTTGTCTGACCGGCGAAGAAAACGCCGATGAAATGTATATTGATAATAATGGCATACCAGCCCATAGCTCTAATCATGCCGGTGGTATTCTGGGAGGCATCAGTACGGGGGGGGATATTATCTGCCGCTTTGCGGTAAAACCCACATCATCAATCCTGACCCCGCGAAAAACGGTGGATAAGCAAGGCAAAGAAACCGAGATTGTCACCAAGGGTCGCCATGACCCTTGTGTTGGCATCCGCGCCGTCCCCATTGGCGAAGCCATGATGGCCTGTATCATCGCGGATCATATCCTGCTGCATCGGGCGCAACAGGGATAGGTACAACATAGGGGCGGTAAGCCGTCGTCATTACCTTGGTCTTCAACAGTCATTACCCCGCCTTTTAACCGTCATTACCTCGCCCTTTAACCGTCATTCCCTCGCCCTTTAACCGTCATTCCTGCGAAGGCAGGAATCCAGCCTAAAAATTACCTACAAATAATGCATGGCTTGCTTCAGTAAAGTGGAGAGGTATCTCTGTGCTTTAACCTTCCAAATTTGCTAGAGGGATTCTGGATATTGATTTATGGCGTTTTGTCTGTCAGCAAGTTTTTCCCTATGTTCAAGTATACTTAGTGTTTCAGTAAAGTGTCGCGCTTCAGCAGATTTAATAAATTCAGCCTCCGGTGAAACTTTTCTTACTTCTTCAACAATGTCATCCAAGGCAATTTTAAAGAACTCTTTTCGAGTATTTACAAGATTTAACCTGAAATTTTCAAAAGCCTTATGTAATGAATTCTCGAGTGCAGGGGCATCTTCCGAATAAATCATAGCATGTAAATCAAAAATGAATGGTACACTTGCATCTCCCAATTCTTTCACACGATCGATAGGGTCCAGCCTTCTTGTCATACCTATTTTATATATGCCTTCTCCGAAAGACCCTATGTTTGAGATTACATAAACATGCCCAGATTTCGTTTGCTGTGCCATTGATTTTGCACGCTCACTTTTTTCGTGAGCCGCTGCCAAATCTTCTTCTAACTTTGCGATTTTTGCATTTAATTTATTAAGTTGATTACCAGTCGATTTGCTAATATCAACCTTAGCACGTTCCAAAAGATTCTCGTATTTCAATTCATCACTAATCGCTTTCTCAACTTCTTTCTCAAACCTCATTTCTTCCCTCATTTGGCGTTTAATTTCAGCTTGCACTTCCTTTTCTTGATGCTTCTTATCTACATATTCATGAGCAATGCGAAGCTCTTCAATTTTAAGATTAAGGTAACATTCGTCAATTTCAATATCTTGGGACTTGTTAAGTTGGTTTATTCCGTAGAACGCTTTCTCAATTTGTACTTCCAGTCGCTTAATGTTGTTCCAACGTACTTTGGCAACTGCAGAATCACATTCTTTATTAAAAGCACGGGCGGTTAACCTGATCGCTCTGTTTGCCATAGTTTTACCTTTGGCGCGACTACCTTGTACTGTCCATTGAGTATTGCTATAAATTGCTGTTTTTTCAGTTACCATATATTTTTGTTGTATTTTTATGTTGTCCATTTTTTTCTTGTAGTCTTCCGACGTGTCAAAATCATAATGTGGTTTATAAAAACCTAGTTCTGCTAGTTGAATTTCTTCATTGAAAATGGCGGCTTCTTTGATCAAATTATCATAAATAATTTTCTTATCTTTATAGCTGTCGCGTAGGTTATCAACTTCACTAAGAATTATCTCTTTATCGCGCAATAACTTTTCAGTAGCGACATCAATGTCAATAATTGAAGAATATTTTTTTTCTAAAGAATTTGCTCGTTTGCGATACTTAAAGACAAAAATTCCTAAGACTATCGGCAACAAAAATAAGATTAGTAGTAATATAAGGACTTCCATATTTTTCCCCTTTTTAAAGTCATGGGAATAAGTCTAACCCAGAAAGGGCAACTGTGCAATTTGCTTTAAGGTGGATTCCCGCCTTCGCGGGAATGACAGGGAAATTACGGTGGATTACGGTGACAGTAACCGAATTAAGGGGATCAATGGATCAGAGGGCGATCAAGGTGCTATCAAGGGGGTCAGAGTAACTTGATCGATGAAATTAGCCTAAGTTAATTTTCAATTATTTACAGAAATCTGGGAACCCTTCCCCTGCCTGATAGCTGTAAGTTACTTCAGAGCTCCCACATAGGTCAATATAGCCTGAATCCGGTGAATTTCTTCGATCTGGTCGCGATTGCCACCAAAACGGATCACATTTTCCTGCTTGCTCTGCCACAGGGCAATATAGTCTTTTCGTTCATGACTGAAGGGTTTGCTGTCCTCAGTGGAATCCAGATTAACTTCCGGCTGGAAACTCAGGTTGATATGATCATCATAATTGATCACACCCGCTTTATATAGCTGACTGCTCAGGTCTATTATTTCCCTTGGCGTGGCATTTTTTACATCAATATCACGGGCAACTTTTAGCCATACACCAGACGTAGATACGCTATCCTTGGGAGATGTTTGTTGAGATGTTAAAGACTCTTTATTTTCTGGTCTTCGCTTCTGGGTACTCATATTATCCTGTTCTGTCGGGCTCAGGTTATTCTGACGAAATAATCCACCTGTCCCTATTTGTAATTTACTTATAATCATCACACTACTTCCACTATTATCTATTTTGCCTCATTGCCCTTTAATAAAAAGCAAATAGTGTGCCAATTATATCCTTTCTGAATTTGGCAGAATTCCGCCATTAAATCCTAACATATTGTTAATAAAAGAGTATTCATACTTCATTAACCATTAAAATAGGGTATCTTTTGCCCCTTGATAAACTATATTGCCTATTGCCTTAAAGGAGCGTGAATAAAGTATATAATTTTAAATTTTATGGTGATTTTTTATACCCAAGATCGCTTGACGGATTTAAGGCTGCCCCCTAACATAATCACAACGGCTTTTATATATTAAGGAATATTATGAAAAAACGAACAACAACAATAATCACACTAATTCTTTTGGGGTTTTCCACTAATCTGTCACAGGCCTATGCACAAACGGTTTCCATTAAAGAAATTCAGGGTGCGGTAGACATTATTAAAAAAGAGCTGAACCTGCCAAAAAAGTTGGATGATGAAACCCTAGCAACTGATGTTCAGGCTTCCAGCAACCGCATAATTTATAAATATTCTTTGGTTAATTACAATGCCGACCAGATCACCGAAACGGTGTTTAATGATAATTTGCGCCCCGGCCTTGTGAAGAATTACTGTGAAAATGCGGATATGTCCGGCTTCAAGGATAATAATATCAGCGCGGATTATATCTATTATGGCGCAGACAAGAAAGTAGTGTCCGCAATCCTGATTACCGCATCCGATTGCAAATAATATTTATACTTCTCAGCCCCGCCTGAACCCCGCAGCTACTTCGAGGTGGGGTGAATAGAGGAACTGATCCACGGGCAGAATATCGC
Source organism: Emcibacter sp. (assembly GCA_023142175.1). Next base: position 1,458 of record JAGLJX010000210.1, on the reverse strand, counting down.
CCATGACAAATCCCCCGTCGACCAATGTTCTGGCATCGCGGGCAAAGGTCGCGGGATTGCATGAAATCATCACAATATTTTTCATGTCCGATTTGGCGATTTGCTCGACCTGATCCCGTGCGCCCGCCCGTGGCGGATCGATGACCACCGCGTCAAATTTGTTCAATTCATGGGGTAAAAGAGGCCGCAGGAACAAATCCCTCACCTCTGTGGTCAGGTTGCGGATTGTTCCCATTTGGTAAGCGCTGTTTTTCAGGGCATCTACCATATCCTGATCACCCTCAACCGCATGAACCGCATGATCGCCAATCAGGGCAACGGTAAATGTGCCGCATCCGGCGAAAATATCAACGACCTTATCCGCATCGCCCAAGGCCTGCTTCATAAAGTGGGTCAGTGCCGCCTCGCCGTCCTTGGTGGCCTGTAGAAAAGACCCCGGCGGGATATAGACCTGCCGCCCATCAAAAGTGACATAGGGTTTGCGCCGCTCACACAGGATTTCATGGTAAGGATTTTTCGGTCTGGTATCCTGCCAGCAAATCCGCGCCACATCCTGCCCCTCAGCAAAAGCGGCAATATCCATACGCAGGTCAAGGTCCGGTTCACCCGTACTTTCCAGAATAATATCCAGACCGTTCTCTGCCAAATTAATCTGAACCGCCATTTTCTTACGCAAATCCAACTGCCCGCCAAGAAATTTCCGTAAAGGTTCTATGAAGGCCACTATCTCCGGCGCCATAACCGGACATTCGGTAATATCAATGATGTTATGACTCGCCCGCTCGGCGAAACCCGCAATAGCAACACCCTTGCCCCGACCCATGACCGATATACCCGCCCGCCTTCTGCTGCCTGTATCACTTAACAGCGGGTCTAGAATAATAATATCATCAAACCCCCTATGGCTGAGCGCGACCCTGACCTGTTCCTGTTTCCAGCTTGCGTAATAATCTTCTGACACATGTTGCAGGGAACAGCCGCCGCAACGGCCAAAATGTTTGCATATGGGCGCAATACGGTCAGGAGACGCTTTGTGAATATGCTTGATGCGGCCTTTCTGCCCCTGAATCTTAATCTCAAGGTCATCGCCGTCCACGGAGAAAGGCACATAAATAGGGCCGTTCGCTACCCCGTCACCGCGCGCGCCAATATGGTCTATTTTTACTCGTATAGTCATACTTTATATTCCGCTATTATCAGAAATTCCACATTGCCTTCCGGCCCTTTGATCGGGCTGGTGGTCAGGCCAAGCACCGACCATCCATCCATATCATCCGTGATCCAATTTTCAATATTTTGGCAGACTTCTGCGTGAAGTTCAGGATCACGCACCACGCCGCCCTTGCCCACATTACCCTTGCCAACCTCAAACTGTGGCTTAATCAACGCCACAAGAATACAGCCATCCGCCGCGAGCGACATGGGGGCTGGTAAAACAGTCCGCAAACCAATGAAGCT
>JAGLJX010000021.1 GCA_023142175.1 Emcibacter sp. | reverse complement strand
GATGACCAGTCCATCTATGGCTGGCGTGGCGCAGAAGTCGGCAATATCCTGCGCTTTGAAAAAGATTTTGACGGCGCAAAAATCATCCGACTGGAACAGAATTACCGCTCCACCAAACATATTCTGGGCGCATCCGGCGGCCTGATAGAATCTAATCTGGGTCGGTTGGGCAAAACGCTGTGGACCGAGGCCGAAGGCGGTGACAAGGTTACCGTCAATCCGGTTTGGGACGGTCGCGAGGAAGCCCGCAATATTGGCGAGATGATCGAAGACCGCCAGCGCAAGCAACAAAAATTAAGCGATATGGCTATCCTTGTGCGGGCCGGATTCCAGACCCGCGAATTTGAAGAACGCTTCCTGACCCTCGGCGTGCCTTACCGCATTATCGGCGGCTTTCGTTTTTATGAGCGGGCCGAAATTCGCGATGTGATCGCTTACCTGCGCCATATACATAATCCGGGCGACAGTCTGGCGTTCGAGCGCATCATCAATGTACCCAAGCGCGGCATTGGTGCGGCGACGGTGAATAAATTACATGATATTTCCCGACAGGATAATTGTTCTTTATCCGAGGCGGCATCCCGTATCATCGAACGGGATGGGTTGCGCGGCAAAGCCAAAAACACGCTGGGCAAATTGCTGGAGGATTTCACCCGCTGGCGGGATCAGGCGCGGGATAATGAGCATATCACCCTGACCGAAACCATACTGGAGGAAAGCGGCTATAGCGAGATGTGGCGTTTGGATAAATCACCCGATGCGGAAGGCAAACTGGAAAATCTGAGTGAATTGGTTAGGGCTATGGAGCCGTTTGAAGGTCTGGAAGAATTTCTGGAACATATCGCGCTTGTGGCGGAAAATGCCCAGAATAATTCTCAGGACAAGATCAGTATTATGACCCTTCACGGCTCTAAGGGGCTGGAGTTTGAAACCGTCTTCCTGCCCGGCTGGGAGGAAGATCTATTCCCCAGCAAAAAATCACTGGAAGAGCATGGCGAAAAGGGTTTGGAAGAAGAACGGCGGCTGGCTTATGTAGGGCTAACCCGTGCTAAAAAGCAAGCCCATATCTTCCATGTATCGTCCCGTTATCTTTTTGGCAATTACACCAGCCCGATCCCGTCCCGTTTCATCAACGAACTACCCGAAGAACATATTGAATTCAAGCCATCCCAAGGTATGTATGGCCAAGCAACTCCAAAACCGGCATCGAGCGGATTTTCCGATGCGCCGCCAAGTTGGTCCCAAGGCTATACCGCACCACAACTGGACCGGAGCAAGGCCAAAAAGAGCGTATCTTCCCCAAAGCGTACTGTCGCCAAGGTCTCAAGCTATAAAATCGGTGACCGGGTATTTCATGATAAATTTGGCTATGGCATCATCAAGACTTGTGAGGGTAACAAGCTGGAAGTTGATTTTGAAAAAGGCTCGCTACGCAAAATCATGGATAGTTTCGTAAGTGCGGCCTAAAAATTAATGACCCAAGATCAATGTATAGTCACTTCATGATTCTTTTTATATGACCGGTCCTTGACATATTTTGGATCACCATAAATGTCCACATCTCCGGAACCCGTCACGTCAATCCCCACAAACAGGCTGGCATTCACCTTAAGGTCGCCAGAGCCTATTATCCTCACCTCAGCCTCTTTGCATTTGTAATCCTTAGCGTCAAAATCACCAGAACCATTGATTTCAACCTCCAATGTTTTACATTTACCCCTCAAATCCATAGAACCCGAACCATTGATCTCGACCTTACTTTCCCTCGCGCCGTAAGATTTGCTTGTCAAACTACCGGAACCATTGATCACGGCCACTAACTCTTCTGTGTTACCTTCAAAATCTATGTTGCCATTGCCATTCATAATAACGACAAAATAGCTGCCATGAATACCCTGAATTTCCACATCGGAAGCCCCATTGATGGTAAATTTCTTTAAGAGGGGCAATGTAATCCTGATTTTAGGGGTATCCCCATACCATGAATTGCCATGGTTTTTTTTGCTTTTAATAACCAATGTATGGCCCTTGACAAAAACCTTGATATTCTTCAAATCTTTCACATCGGCCTTAACATCAAGGCTATATTCTTCGCCTACCTGTACTTTCATATCCGTTGAGATATTAACGCTTATTTTAACAAACTTGCCCAGATCATAATCCTGCTCACCAACGATAGCTGTATGTTCCTCGCTGGAGGCCATGTATAAAATGGCGGCCACGGCAAAGGTTGCTATTGCGAAAAGCTTTAAATAATTCATCTGGGGCTACTCCTGCCTACTTAACTTAACACCTACATAACATAGTGTTACTGATAAGTCATTTATCCTTATGCACTATAAAGTCAGAGCTCCCACTGGATCTATTCTGTACTGATTTCGGGTTACCATAAACGTCTACATCTGAACTTCCGCTAGTGCGGACCTGAACAGAACCACTGGCATAAACGGTGGCGTCACCGGAACCGCTAATGCTGGCCTCTACCTTGGAACATATCAAATTACGGCCCGAAAAATCGCCGGAACCGTTAATAGACACACTAAGATTTTCGCATTCACCCGCAAGTCCAATATCACCTGAACCATTAATTTGAGCAGACGCCTGTTTGCTGTCAAAGTTTTTGCTTACCACATCACCGGAGCCATTAATCTCAACTTCCAATTCATCACTCCTACCGTCAAATACCACATCACCCGACCCGTTGATACCAAGCTCAAACGACTTGCTGTCCACATTGCGGATTTTAGCATCTGATGAGCCATAGATGGCAAATTTGGTTAGATTTTTCATGGCAACCGTGACCTTGATATCTTTAATTCTGCCGGAGCGTTTCTCTTTCTTGATAATCAAAGTATCGCCTTTAACCTCAACAATGATTTTCGCAAGATCTTCATCCCGGCCTTCCATGGAAAAAGACTGTTTTTTACCCACGGTAACATCAAGGTCAACGGGGGCGTATATCTTTACTTTTGAAAATTCATCCAGCTTCATGCTCTTATTTTCTGCATGGCTGATAGTGATCAGGGTGGTTGTGACCATGACGGCGATCATTGGTATATAAAGTTTTTTCATAATTTCGTTCCTTTTGCTAAATCCAGAATAAATTTATTAATCATGAATTGTAATATTGCTAAACAAGCTTTTATCTTTGATGACCTTTTCAGGATTGCCGTAAAGATCAATATTACCCATGCCATTTATTTCGAGGTCTGCGGATTTTGAACCATAGGCTTCCACATTTCCCACACCGTTAATTTCAACTTTTACGTCTTCACATTTCAGGTCTTCACCTTCAAAGTTTCCGGCGCCACTAAAATTAATATTGAGTGTGCCGCATTTGCCAGATATTTCAATATTTCCGGCACCATTAACTTCAAAATCAACATATTTACTGTCAACCCCGGTTATTTCGGCATCCACCGCGCCATCCACCTTTAAGGCCGTGAGCTTCGGCATGGTGATAATGACCCGGTCATCTGAGCCTATATCCATATTTTTTTTCTTATAATTTGTCCTGCCAAGTATGAGGGTATTCCCTTCTACTTTTGTTGAAATTCTCTTTATCCATTTTTCTGCGCCTTTTAAGGTCACAGAAAATTCCTCGCCCACCATGACATCAATGCCGACGGCAGTATCATCAATTGTAATTTTTTCAAATGAAGAGAGATCACGCTTTTCCGTGATATCCCCGGCTAGTGCAACGGCAACCCCCATCAGGCTAATTCCGGTAGCTATTGCAATAGTTGAAACTGTTTTTTTCATGTTTTCTCTCCTTTATTACTGAAACTCATTATACAGAATATTTTTAACGGCTTTCAATACGGCTTATCTCAGATTCAAAGTCGTTTATCGCATTTCACAGTGATTTTCTGGATAATACAGGCGATTTGTAATTTTTTTCCCTAATTAAGCCTTTTACTATATAAGCTCAGACAGACAGTATAAAAGGAGCCGGAAACGCCATATGACAAGCTGGAAAATTGAACTAAAAGTAGGCCAGAGCACGCTTCCCATCATACAGGAAATTATATATGGTCTGGACGGGGATAATTTTCCAACCCTATCCGATTTTGAAATAGAAGAAGGCAATGATATCCGGTTTCTGGAAGCCTTTTTCACCCAGAAACCAGATATGGCGATGCTTCAGGCGAGACTGGATCAGATACTGCCTTCTTTTGATTTAAGTTCCAGCGAAATCGCCTTGCTGGAAATAGTCGATAAAGACTGGGTATCTGAATCGCAAAAATTATTACAGCCCGTAGATACCGGCCAGTTCTTTGTTTATGGAAGTCATGATGCCGATAAAATTCCACAAAACCGCATCAGCCTTCTGGTAGAAGCGGGGCAGGCTTTTGGAACCGGTCAGCATGAGACCACCCACGGCTGCCTCTTGGCCATTGGTGAATTATCACAAAGCC
>JAGLJX010000209.1 GCA_023142175.1 Emcibacter sp. | reverse complement strand
CGGGCATTGGTTTTCTCAAGCACCACAACCCGCTCGTCTCCGCGTAATTTCCATGCCAGCTGACCGTGGCCCACATCAACCGCGTAAACCTTAGCCGCCCCATGATGCAGACAAACATCCGTGAATCCGCCCGTGGACGCACCCACGTCTATCACTGTTTTATCCGTAATATCAAGAGAGAATTCTTCTATGGCCTGTATCAGCTTCAGACCGCCGCGACTGACCCACGGGTGCGGCTTGCCACGCACCTCAAGTGGCGCATCTTCCCCTAGCTGAGTACCGGCTTTATCAATTTTTTTCTCACCGCTAAAAACAGCGCCCGCCATGATCAGGGCTTGTGCCTTGCTTCGGCTTTCCGCAAGCCCCCGCTCAACGACAAGCTGGTCAACGCGCTTTTTCTTGGCCATAGTTTATCCCAAAGATGATGAGCTGGTGTCATTGCGTTGCAGGGCTTTCAGTGACACTTCCATGATGTCACTGGCACATAGTCCCGCTTCGCTATACATGGTGTCTGGATTATTCTGATCCTGAAAAATATCCGGCAGGTTCAGTGTCCTGACCTTCAGGCCGCTTTCCAGCAGGCCCTCATTGCTGAGATAATCCAGAACATGACTGCCAAAACCGCCAATAGACCCTTCCTCGATAGTCACCAAAACCTCATGATTAAGAGCCAGATCACGGATCATTTCCAGATCAAGCGGTTTGGCAAAACGGGCATCAGCCACCGTGGTGGTCAGGCCATGCGCCTTTAAGGCTTCCGCTGCCTTCAGGGCTTCGCTAAGTCTAGTACCGAGCGATAATATGGCTACATGGGTGCCTTTTTGAATAATACGCCCTTTACCAATCTCAAGAAACTTGCCTTCTTTTGGCAGGTCCAGCCCAACCCCTTCCCCGCGGGGGTAACGTACCGCAGAGGGTCGGTCATTAATGTCTGCGGATGTTGCCACCATATTGACCAGTTCAACCTCATCCGCGGCCGCCATAACGACAAAGTTCGGCAGACTGGCAAGGTAGGTAATATCAAAAGACCCCGCGTGGGTCGGGCCATCCGCGCCCACCAGCCCAGCGCGGTCAATGGCAAATCTCACCGGCAGGTTTTGTACCGCCACATCATGCACGACCTGATCATAGGCCCGCTGCAGGAAGGTGGAATAGATGGTGACAAACGGCTTGTAGCCCTCTGCTGCCATGCCCGCCGCGAATGTTACCGCATGTTGCTCGGCTATGCCCACATCAAAACAGCGGTCCGGAAAGGCTTCGGCAAATTTATCAAGACCAGTACCCGATGGCATGGCGGCGGTAATGGCGACAACCTTGTCATCTTTACCGGCCTGTTCAATCAGAGCCTTGGCAAAAACATTGGTGTAGCTTGGGGCTTTCGGCGTGGACTTGCTCATGGCACCCGTCACCACATTGAATTTAGACACCCCGTGATATTTATCCTTGGCTTTTTCAGCGTGATGGTAGCCTTTACCTTTTTTTGTCACCACATGGATCAACACCGGCCCCTGTCCCGCATCGCGGACATTTTCCAATACCGGCAACAGATGAGCCATATTATGACCATCAACCGGACCCACATAATAAAAGCCCATTTCCTCAAACAAAGTGCCACCCGTTGCCATACCACGGGCATATTCATCGGCACGTTTTGCTTTTTCGCTGATAGTACGTGGAAAATGCTTCACAATATTCTTGGCAAAATCCCGCAGGTTAAGGAACGAGCGTGACGACAGCAACCGGGCGAGATAGGCACTCATAGCACCCACGGGGGGGGCGATGGACATATCATTGTCATTTAGGATCACAATCAGACGGGATTTCAGGGCACCCGCGTTATTCATGGCCTCATAAGCCATGCCGGCGCTCATGGAACCGTCACCAATTACGGCGATAATATTCTCATCACTGCCCCGAAGGTCACGGCTCACCGCCATACCAAGTCCGGCAGAAATAGAAGTCGAACTATGGCCCGCCCCAAAGGGGTCATATTCACTTTCTTTACGTTTAGTAAAGCCGGCAAGGCCATCACCCTGTCTTATAGTACGCATGCGGTCACGTCGGCCGGTAAGAATTTTATGGGGGTAAC
>JAGLJX010000208.1 GCA_023142175.1 Emcibacter sp. | reverse complement strand
GTTGATAAATGGTCTAAATCCCCCCTCCATCCGGCCTTAGTTCTTGCCACATGGTTTTATTCTGGTTTAGCCCCCAAGGCACCGGGAACCATGGGGTCACTGGCGGCCCTGCCCTTTGCGTGGATAATCATTGAACGCTTCGGCCCCTTGGGCTTATCCGCCGCCATCATTATGGTATTTTTCGTCGGCCTTTGGGCTTCGAAAGTATATATGACGGAAACGGGCAAGACAGACCCCGGTGAGATTGTCATTGATGAGGTTGCCGGACAATGGATCGCCTGCCTGCCCATTGCCGCCATGACATCAACTATCCCCCTATCCCTAGGTCCGCTTGTGTTAGCCTTTGCAGCATTCCGGGTTTTTGACATCTATAAACCATGGCCCATAAAAATATTTGACCAGCGCCATGATGCGTACGGCGTGATGATGGATGATGTGATCGCAGGATTTTTCGCCGCCATTATACTGATAGGATTTTATACCTATGTTCTCTGATGAAATCATAAAACTCGCCACAGAGACCCTGCAAATGGCACGGGACAAGGGGCTGCACCTCGCCACCGCAGAATCCTGCACGGGCGGACTGATCATGGGTGCATTGACCGAGATTGCCGGATCATCGGACGTGGTCGATCGTGGCTTCATAACCTATACCAACCGCGCCAAAATGGAAGTATTAGGCGTCAGCGCCGAAACCCTGCGCATCGGCGGCGCGGTGACACGCGAAACCGCCATAGCTATGGCAGAGGGAGCGTTAGAGCAGTCATCCGCCAACATCGCGGTATCGGTCACGGGCATTGCCGGCCCCGGCGGTGGAACGGCTGAGAAACCCGTTGGACTGGTTCATATGGCTTGCGCTAGTCGGGACGGCGTGACCATTCATGAAAAGCATTTATTTGGCGATATAGGGCGGGATAAGGTCAGAGAAGCGACAGTGGTTGCGGCGTTGAAATTATTTCAAAAGCTTTAGCTGAAACAATCTAACCACTTGCCCACCGTCATTCCTGCCCCTTTTCGTCATTCCCGCACTCCTATGTCATTCCTGCGAAGGCAGGAATCCAGTCCTCTTAATAAATAATGACATCGGAGATGACTTCTTTTTATTTAACTAGATACCTGCCTTCGCAGGTATGACCATGAAAATACAGGTATGACGATGTAATTAACTGTTGTTAAACAAAAAAAGCCGCCGATCAGTAATGATCAACGGCTTCTTATAATTTCTTAAGCTAAAATTAGCCTACGAGCTCGTCTTCGCTGAAGAAGTAGGCGATTTCAATGGCGGCGTTTTCGTCACTATCGGAACCGTGAACGGAATTTTCACCAATAGACAGTGCATGAGTTTTGCGAACCGTGCCTTCGTCTGCATCATCAGGATTAGTAGCGCCCATGATTTCGCGGTTACGCAGTACTGCGTTTTCACCTTCAAGAACCTGCACAACAACTGGCTCTGACATCATGAAGTCAACCAGTTCACCATAAAAGGGGCGATCTTTATGAACAGCATAAAAACCTTCGGCCTGTGCGCGGGTCATGTAAATACGCTTGGAAGCAACGATACGAAGACCACCGTCTTCAAACATTTTAACAATAGCACCGGTAAGGTTACGGCGGGTGGCGTCTGGTTTAATAATAGAAAAAGTACGGTTAGCAGTCATCATAGAGTCCTTGATTTAAAAATTACAATTTGGGGCGGGTTATAGTGTTTTATGACAAGAACTTCAACAGAAGAAATCATCCATTGTGTTTTTGTCGAATCCTGTTAAACCCTGTAGAAATTTTATTAGGTGTAAATATGCTTCAAATTCAGGACCTCACATACCGCATTGCCGGAAAAACCTTGCTCGAAGGGGCAAGTGCGCGGGTTCCTGCGGGACATAAAGTTGGTATTGTCGGCAAAAACGGCGCGGGCAAGTCCACATTGCTGAAATTAATCACAGGCGAGCTACATTGGGATGATGGAAGCCTGAAGATCCGGCGCGGTGCGAAACTTGGCGAAGTGGCACAGGAAGCCCCCGGCGGTGCCACAAGCCTGCTTGACACCGTTCTGGAAGCTGATCACGAACTGCAATCTCTCGAAAAAGCCGCAGAGACAGAAACAGACCCTGAAAAAATCGCCGATATACACCTGCGACTGGCCGATATAGAGGCCCATACCGCCGAAGCCCGTGCCGCCAGCATCCTGTCCGGCCTTGGTTTTGACGGCGATGCACAGCGGCGGCCCTGTTCGTCCTTTTCCGGCGGCTGGCGTATGCGTGTAGCCTTGGCCTGTACACTGTTCACCAAGCCCGATCTGTTATTGCTTGATGAACCGACCAATTATCTTGACCTTGAAGGCGTCATGTGGCTTGAGAATTTCATCAAGAATTACGCCTATACCATTATTATCGTCAGCCATGACCGGGATCTGCTCAATAGTTCCGTGACCGCAATCCTCCATCTGGATCAGCAAAAGCTGAAGC
>JAGLJX010000207.1 GCA_023142175.1 Emcibacter sp. | reverse complement strand
GGGATCACATGCCAGATGGCAATCATCAACGGCCAGTTCCACGGCGTGATGGAACCGACAACGCCGATCGGCTTGCGGTGTAATTCCACATGGCCTTCTTCGTTATCCTGTATCACCTCAACCGGCAATTCCAGATCGGCGGTGAAGTGGGTCCAGCCCTGACAGCCGCCCATCTCAAAGCGCGAGCCAACACCATTCAGGGGCTTGCCCTGTTCCTGCGTCAAAAGCAGTGCCAGTTCCTCGGAATACTCCTCCAGAAGCTGTCCGATAGCATGGCAGGCGTTCTTGCGGTCTTCGTCGCTGACCTGTGACCATGTTTTAAAGGCCTCAGCTGCGGCGGCAACGGCATCATTCAATTGGGCTTGCGTTGCAACCGGGCATTTACCAATCAGATCACCCGTGGCCGGATTGAAGATATCCATGTAATTATCTGTGGCTACAGAAGCACCATTTATATGTAAGTTATAGTCCATTATCTTCTCCGTTATTTATGTATCATTCTGATGACCGTGGCTCCCATGTCGGGACAACCGGGCAGGGCAACCTCACCAAGACGGGAGAGGTCTTTTGTTGAATATATGGCAATATCGCAGGCGGTTCCGCCCACATAGACTTCTTTGCCATCGGCGGAAATATCCGTCTGGTAATAGGTATGATCAAGATCAATGCGCTTTGCCGTATGTGGCTTATCCAAATCAATCTTCAGCAAGGTATTATAGGCCGCATAGGCGGTTTTCCGGTCCGGGTGGAAAACCGAGCTAAAAAGAATCTCCGGTGCCCCCTGAAAATCAACCATATCGAATTCTTCTGTCTCCAGATCAAGGGACAATAGTCCGGTGCGGTAGCGTTCCATATTATCTTCGGCCATATCTTCCTGCACATAATATATGGGGGTTGAGAAGATGCCGTTGTTATCCCAGCTAGGCCAAAATGCCAGCGCATCAGGCTGTGAGAGGTTTTTCTGGGTCCAGTTGCGTAAAGGATAGGCAACCTCATATTTTCCGGTCTGCACATCTACCTTATAGAAATCCCAGCCCATAGCATAAAGTGCGCCGGATTTTGCCGTCATCAACAGATGAATACGCCGAGGCAGGGGAAATTCCCTGACTGGCGCAGCTTCCAGTCCGCCATCAGTTTTAAACACGCTCAGGCGCGGTTCTAGCGATTCATACCGGTCCAAATGGATTTTACTGGGTATATCATAGGAATAAATTTCGGAACCATCGGGACTCAGATCAATACCATAATTCCATGTGCGCTCATCATCCTTATAATCAAGGTCAGCACGGAAAACCACCGCGCCATTTTCTAATTCGATACCAACGATAGAGCGTAGTTGATTGGTCACCACATAGGCAATATTACCATCGGGGGAAATAACAATATTTTGCGGTGCATTGCTATCGGGAATGGTGAATGTTTTTTCAACCGTGCGGGCCTTAATGTCGATCACATATAATTTGTCAGGGCGCGCCCCAACAACCATATATTCCTTAGCGCTGGTAAAGGACGACAGCGTAATGCCCCAAAGCATCATTGAAATAATTATTATCTTGTTCACGATATTAATCCTCCGGGAATACAGCTTGTAATTTACGCCAGTTCTTGCGGGTATCTTCTAAATTAGACCAGTCAGGATAGGTATTGACCGTGTCGGGCACCGCCGCCGGCCACCAACACGGGTCTGAACAGCCATAAAGGTCCGCCTCCATGGGCTGGCAGAGTGAGGCGACACCGCCGAACGGGTCCACTTCCCAACCGGGGTCGGTAGAGGTCGTGCATCCGACCACTGTCTGCATGGCATAGACTTCCTGCGCATCTTCCTTATTGGTAAGGGCATGAGCCTTTTTATTGAGAGGTTTTAAATGTTTCATTGTCTCATGTCCTGCTTACATTATCGGCGGATTATTCCAGCGTTGTACAGTGGCAACCAAATGGGCTTCTGCGGTTAATGTCCTCTTCCCATCGGTATAGGTGGCTATAACTTTCAAATCCCCCGCATTATTGGTGCCATATTTCCGGCAAGGGTTGGGGCCTGCTACAGCGGGAATAAAAGTTCCCTGCGCGGTGATATGACCGGCATATTTTGCATCCTGCATCGCTGCGGCCGCCGTATTATAATTATCCACCGCCCAAGTAACCGGAACCATACCGAGCCACAGGTCATCACTCGTGTCGCGAACGCCATCGGGGCCAAAACTATAGCCCACAGCCTCAAACTGTGCCTTGACCTTGGGGATGGGCCCGCCACCGCCGCCCACACGGGAAATACCGTATTCCGGGCTTACTTTCAGGTAATCCACCTGAGCATATGTGGTGTGCAGGGAAACTGCCTCGCCAACGGCAAGTTTCACTTGCCCATCTTTGGTGCCATCGGCCTTAACCAAAGCAACAATACGATCAGCGCTGACCTGCTTAATCGTTACCTCAGCGCCATCAATAGAAACATCACCAGATAAATTAACACCGCTAATGACAATTTCTGTTTCTGTCCCTGCTTTCAGGGCAGATGGAACAATGCTCATTATACCATTTTCGGATGATTTGCGCCATGCGGTGATTGCCATGCCATCTTCAAAATGGTCTTTGCTGAAAAATCGGCCGCTCATACGGTTGCCATCTTGTGAGGCGGCCCAGATTTGACGATATTTCTCACCGTCCAATGTCGCTGTACCGCGCCATTCATAACCGGAATGAACGATGGATTTTCCCTCACCTTTTATGGTAATACCGTCAGAGAATATCAGGCTATATTCGGTCTGATATTTACCACCACCCAGTGCCGTCACTTTCATGCTGCCATCCATGTCACCCTGACCGGACATATGGCCGACAATGCGCCACTCGCCGGACATATCTTGCCATGTGGTGGATTGCCAATTGTCCCAAGCCGCGGTTTTCAGGGGGTATAGCTCTCCCAGTTTTTTGGCTACGGGGCCGAGGGCATCAGCGCGCCAGTCCCGCTCCCGCGCGAGCATTTGATATTCGATAGAGGCCCATTGACCCAGATGCATATGAACCAGATTTTGCCATTCGGCCTTGTCCCGCCGTTGCAGAGCCACACGGGCATAGGTATGACAACGCGCGCACATAGCCGCGAGGTCAGGGTCAACATCCTGCTCAATGTAATTATGTTTTCGTTCCAGCACATCGCGGTGGGCGGCTGTTTCCGAAGGGGCCAGCCCTTGAGTATCGGACAGGAACTTCACCAGCGCCCTGCGGTCTTGCGGTTCAATATCAAGGCCGTGAAAAATCGTCATGCGGGCGATATTCATATCCCAGCCTTCGGGCGTTTTACGAATATGGCTGATGCGGCTGAAGCTACCATCGTCGGATTCCAGATGGCAACCGGAACAATTATCGACAATCAGTTCATTGCCCGCCAGCCTTTGCGCATCTGAAACATTGGGGGGTATGGCAGCCTGTTCGGAACAGGATGCCAGTGCGAGGATCAAAAACAAAAT
>JAGLJX010000206.1 GCA_023142175.1 Emcibacter sp. | reverse complement strand
GCGGCTGCGCCATCGCGCTCGTTTTTCCTGCGCCGTCGTCACACTGTACGCGATACCATCAGCTTTTTGATCTCGGCGATGGCCTTACCGGGATTGAGCGCCTTGGGGCAGGTGCGGGTGCAATTCATAATGGTGTGGCACCGATACAGGCGAAACGGATCCTCAAGATCGTCCAGACGCTCACCGGCTGCTTCGTCGCGGCTGTCTATGATCCAGCGGTAGGCCTGTAGTAGGATTGCCGGGCCGAGGTAACGGTCACTGTTCCACCAGTAACTCGGGCAGCTTGTGGAGCAGCAAGCACAGAGAATGCACTCATACAGACCATCAAGCTTGACTCGTTCGTCTTTCGACTGGAGACGCTCTCTATCCGGAGGCGGCGGCGTTTGAGTCTGTATCCATGGTTTGATGGATGCGTATTGGGCGTAGAAATGCCGCAGATCCGGCACCAAGTCTTTGCGTACCGCCATATGGGGCAAGGGGTAGATCTTGACAGCGCCCTTTATCGAATCCGTTGCGATCGTACATGCCAGCGTGTTGGTACCGTCGATATTCATCGCACAAGAGCCGCAGATCCCTTCGCGGCACGAACGACGAAATGTCAATGTCGAATCGATTTCGTTCTTGATATAGATGATAGCGTCCAGCACCATCGGGCCGCATTTATCCATATCAACTTCGTAAGTATCAATGCGCGGATTTTCGCCGTTATCTTCATTCCAGCGATAGATGTTAAAATTGCGGACGTTGGTTGCTCCGGCGTCTGCTTTATAGGTTTTTCCCTTTTTCACCGTGGAATTTGCGGGAAGTCTAAACTCTGCCATATCTTAATACACCCGTGCTTTAGGTTTGATATAATCAATTTCATCGGTCAATGTATAGTCATGAACCGGGCGATAGGTGATATCCACCTTGCCGTCGACAAGACATGCGATGGTATGTTTCATCCACTCATCATCATTACGGTCCGGATAATCTTCCCGTGCGTGCGCCCCACGGCTCTCATGCCGGTTGGCGGCACAATGCATCGTAGTCACCGCGTGCATCAGCAGGTTTTCAAGCTCCATAGTCTCGATAAGATCGCTGTTCCAGATCAGGGAACGATCGGATGTTTTAACATCTGCCATCATGGCATAAATCTCGTCAATGCCCGCAACACCCTTATCCATAGTGTCCTGCTGACGGAATACCGCGCAGTGGCTCTGCATCATGCGCTGCATCTTGTCGCGGATTTCTGCGGTTGTTGTTTTGCCATCGGCAGTACGGTATTTTTCCAACCGTCCCAAGGCCAGATCAGCATGATCATCGGGCAAGGCTGTGTGTGCTGTCATGGGTTTGACAACTTCCGCCACCCGGTGCGCTGCTGCCCGGCCAAAGACCACAAGGTCAATCAGGCTGTTGGAGCCAAGACGATTAGCACCATGAACCGACACACAGGCCGCTTCACCCACCGCCATCAGGCCGGTAACGATCCGGTCCGGATCATCATCTGCCGGATTAAGCACTTCACCGTGATAATTACACGGAATACCGCCCATGTTATAATGGGCCGTGGGGACCACTGGAATTGGTTCTTTGGTCACATCAACACCGGCAAAAATCCGTGCTGATTCTGAAATCCCCGGCAGGCGCTCTGCCAGCATTTCCGGCGACAGATGATCCAGATGCAGGAAGATATGATCTTTATGTTCGCCGACGCCGCGCCCTTCTCTGATCTCCAGAGACATGGCCCGGCTGACTACATCGCGGGAGGCTAAGTCTTTGGCAGATGGGGCGTAGCGTTCCATGAAACGCTCCCCTTCGGAATTCACGAGGTATCCGCCTTCGCCGCGCGCACCTTCGGTAATCAATACGCCTGCGCCATAAACGCCGGTCGGATGGAACTGAACAAATTCGAGGTCTTGTAATGGCAATCCTGCGCGCTGAACCATACCGCCGCCGTCGCCGGTACAGGTATGGGCCGAGGTTGCCGAGAAGTAGGTGCGGTTATAACCGCCCGTGGCCAGAACTGTCATATGGGAGCGGAAACGGTGCAATTTGCCCGTATTCATATCCAGACAGATCACGCCGCGACATTCACCGTCCACCATGATCAGGTCAATGGCGAAAAATTCCACGTAAAAATCAGTGTCATACTTCAAAGACTGCTGATAGAGCGAATGAAGCATCGCGTGTCCGGTCCGGTCTGCTGCCGCACAGGTTCGCAAGGCCGGATCGCCTTCGCCGAATTCCGTGGTCATGCCGCCAAAGGCGCGCTGATAAATCTTGCCCTCTTCGGTGCGCGAGAAAGGCACGCCCATATGCTCCAGTTCATAAACCGCATCGGGAGCCTGACGCACCATATATTCGATGGCGTCCTGATCGCCGAGCCAGTCGGAGCCTTTGACCGTGTCATACATATGCCACTGCCATTTATCTTCACCCATGTTACCAAGAGAGGCCGCGATGCCACCCTGCGCCGCTACCGTGTGGGAACGGGTGGGAAATACTTTGGAAATGCACGCGGTTTTCAGACCCGATTCGGCAATGCCCATGGCGGCCCGAAGACCTGCGCCACCGGCTCCGATCACTATGGCGTCATAAACGTGATCAATTAATTCATATGTCTTGCTCATTTCACTCAAGCCTTACAATGCAATTTTTAAAACGGAAAAAATGGATGCTACCGCAATGGCTGTGCATCCAAACAATATAGTAAACTGAAGAAAGACTTTCATGCCGCCACCGGTGACATAATCTTCAACAACTGCCTGCAGGCCGAGGCGCAGATGATATAGTCCTATGACAATATACATAAGCATCAGGGTTGCGGAGACGGGCGAGGCCAGCCATGTTCTGACGGTAAAATAGTCGGCACTTGTCATCTGTACCAGCGAGGCTACAAACCAGATGGTCAGCGGGACCAAGGCCACGGCGGCAATCTTCTGCATCCACCAATGCTCAGTGCCACTTTTGGCAGAGCCGAGGCCACGTACTTTACTGATTGGGGTATTCATACTCATGGTCGTTCTCCCTATATCAAACCGTAACCGATGACCCAGGACAGGGCAGTCAAAACCGCCGTACCCAGAAAAACCAGCATATTGGTTCGGGCGGTGATCTCAATCTCAAACCCCATACCCATATCCCAGAATAAATGCCGGATGCCATTGCACATATGCAGCATCAACGACAGGGTGAAACCCATCAGGACAGCTTTGCCAAGAATGGTGTTCATGCAATATTGAAACTGCTGGTAAGCGTCCGGGCCAGAGGCAAGGGCGATCAGCCACCAAGCCAGTAATAATGTGCCGCCACCAAGGGCAACGCCCGAAACCCGATGCAATATGGACAAAGCCATATGCGGGCCCCATTTATATATCTGGAGATGCGGCGAGGTTGGCCGCTTTGTGGTTGACATATACTCTTCCCTCTTCATAAATTGCGCGAGATAACTTTTCCTGCGCCCCAATACCACTGTTCTTAAAACGATTGTCCCCCTAGGGCAAGGACTAGATTGAAATAATTTTAGGCATAAGAAGCCAAATATCCAAATCCAGCAAAACCGCAGGATCATATTGCCCATCATCGCTTTTATACGTAAAATCACCCGGCGGCTTGTCTTTCAATGCCACCAATCGGCATCTGAGCGCCGCCACATCATCCCGCATGGACTCTGGGCCTCTGATCTCAGCCTTACCTAATATTTCTGACCAGGCATAAACCGTATCACCTGCTATGCAGGGATTCACATGGCGACCAGCATTGATGGCGAGTAGATTCTGGGCATTGCCAAGACCATTGAAGCTCAAGGCCCGCGCCAGAGAGATCACATGACCACCATAAACAATCCGTTCGCCCAGCCGCCCGTCCTTCATGGCATGCAGATTGAAATGTACTTTCGCCGTATTCTGATAAAGCCGCGTGGCGAGCATATGGTCGGCGGCCTCAATGGTCATGCCGTCCACATGGCTGATTTTTTCACCTATCTCATAATCCTCCCAGCAGTAACGGGAACCTGAGAGAGTGCAATCATAATTCTGGTAATTCAACCCCTCCGGCAAGGTCAAATTTTCGACAGCGACAGTAGGGGGCAATTCCGGTATTACCGTTTCCGGTGCATCGCTCGCGGCATCGTATTTGTTCACCATGACCCAACGGACATATTCCAATACTTGCTTGCCATGCTGGTTAATGCCACGCGTTCTCACATAAACATTACCCGTCCGGCCATTTGAGTTTTCTTTCAGGCCGATTACCTCGCTGATGGCACTGACCGTATCGCCCGGATAGACCGATGCGAGAAAGCGGCAATCGGCATAGCCCAGATTGGCCACAGCATTGATGGAAATATCGGGAACGGTCTTGCCAAAGACAATATGAAACACCAGCAGATCATCCACAGGCGCACGGGTGAGGCCGGACTGCGCAGCAAAAGCATCCGAAGACTGTAGAGCAAAGCGCATACCATAAAGTGCTGAATATAGACTGACATCGCCCGCCGTGATCGTGCGCGGTGTGGCATGGTGGATCACCTGTCCCAGTGAAAAATCCTCAAAGTAATTTCCTGCCGTGATTTTACTCATCACTCCCTCCAATGGCTTCGGATAATGTCACCAGACGGTGGGCATTTTCCACATGTAAATTCTCGATCAGCTTGCCATCCACCAGCACAACGCCCTTGCCGTCTGCTTCTGCCTCAGCAAAAGCCGCTATGATCCGGCGGGCAAATTCCAGCTCGGATGGTGATGGGGCAAAAACCTCATTGGCACCCGCCAGTTGTTTTGGATGGATCAGGGTTTTACCGTCAAAGCCAAATTCCAGACCCTGCAAGCAACTGGCCCGAAAAGCCTCATCATCATTCAGGTCAAGAAAGACCCCGTCCAATATCTCAACATTCTCCGCCCTCGCCGCCAATATACATAAGCCCAGAGAAGTCAATACGGGTAGCCGCAGGTTGGTATGATG
>JAGLJX010000205.1 GCA_023142175.1 Emcibacter sp. | reverse complement strand
TTTTCAGGCGCGCCGAATTTAACCATCATATCTTCGGCCTGAGATATCATAGCCGCCGATTCCACCTTGGGCAGCAGAATCGCATCCGGCCCCGCAGCGCAGGCCGCCTTCATATCACCCTCGCCCCATTCGCTATCCAGTGAATTAATGCGGATGATCAGTTCCCGGCGGCCATAACCGCCCGCCTTCACCGCGTCCATCACCAGAGTTCGGGCGTCCAGCTTTGCCGCCACAGCCACCGCATCTTCCAGATCCAAAATCAAACAATCTGCCGCCAGGTCTTTTGCTTTTTCCAGCGCCCGTGGGTTGGAGCCGGGCATATATAATACGCTTCTGCGGGGTCTGATCTGATCACTCATGGGCTATGTCCTACTTATATTATTTCAAAATATGCCGCTATTTATATATTTTATTGCGCTGCATGACAAGATGCTGCATTGCAATAATGTTTAGATATAAAATACAGGTTGATTTAGTTATCCCACCCGATAAAACTATAGCCATAAAAAAGGGATGATGTTCAATGACCAATCTGAGAATAATTTTTTTCACCAGCATAATTTCGACCTGCCTGATTTTTAGTGCCAGCGCGGCGTCTTTATCCGATAAGGATACCGCGCAGCTTCTGGCCCTGAAAACAACCGCGCTGTCATCTAATCTGGCCTATGAGATTGATGAATCGCTGACGACCGAGGTCGGGGCGCGCATGGTGGGAACGGCGGGCGACAAACGCGCCGTCACATGGGCGATGGCCAAAATGAAACAACTGGGCTTTGATAAGGTCTGGACCGAAGATGTTATCCATCACAGCTGGATCAGGGGCACGGCAGAAGCGCGGATCATCGCGCCCTACCCCCAGAAAATGGTCGCCATCGCCCTTGGTGGCAGTGTGGGCACACCTGAGAATGGCATCACGGCGGAAGTGGTTGAATTTGAGGATTTCTTCGCCCTTGCTACCGCCGCACCGGACAGCCTGAAGGGCAAGATTGCCTATGTCTCCTACCGCATGGAACGTAAAATTGACGGGGCAGGATATGGCCCGGCTGTAAAAACCCGCGCCGCCGGACCCAGTTATGCCGCCGCCAAGGGGGCTATCGCCCTGATCATGCGTTCGGTGGGGACCGATGATAACCGCATCGGTCATACGGGCGGGCTTCAATATAATGAAGACACGCCAAAGATTCCCGCCGCCGCCCTGTCCAATCCCGATGCAGATTTACTGTCAAGACAGATCGCACGTGGCAATCCTGTGAAGGTTTTCCTTAAATTAACCGCACAACGCAAAGATGATGTTCCCGTCACCACCGCAAATGTGATCGGCGAGCTTACCGGCAGCGAAAATCCGCATGAATATGTCGTCATGGGCGCTCATCTGGACAGTTGGGATGTGGGAACCGGAGCCGTGGATGATGGTATCGGCGTCTCCGTCACGCTGGCCGCCGCCCATCATATAGCAAATCTGCCTGAGCGTCCCAAACGCTCCATTCGGGTGATATTATTTGCCGCCGAAGAGGTCGGACTTGTGGGTGCAAAACAATATGTGCAAAGACATAAAGATGATATGGCAAACCATGTGATCGGGGCAGAGTGGGATTTCGGCACCGAACGCATATATGAAATGACCCCCGGTGTTGGACCATCGGCACTTAATGATATACGGGATCTTGCTAATCTTCTGGCGCCGCTCGGCGTGTCATTAAGCCCCAAAAATAATGCCAAGGGACAGTCGGACATAAGTGC
Organism: Emcibacter sp.; assembly: GCA_023142175.1. Next base: position 420 of record JAGLJX010000205.1, on the reverse strand, counting down.
GCTGGGCAAATTGGGTATGCCGGCGGTGAATTTCAGCGCGGACGGCCTGAAATATTTCGACTATCACCATACGGAAAATGATACTCTGGATAAAGTAAACCCGGAAGCGCTGAAACAGAATACCGCCGTCTATACCATCTTCAGCTATTTCGCCGCCCAGTCGGACATTGATTTCAGAAAATAACGAAATAGGGCAGGCCCGTTAGAGCCTGCCCCATAAATACTGTTACCAACCGCATTTACGGTCTTTATTCTGCTCGTCCAGCCATACTTTAAGCGGGGCGTAATATTCCAGAACTGCACTGCCGTCCATCTGACGGGTTCCGGTGAAGGCTTCGAGTGCATCCGGCCAAGGCTTGCTTGCCCCCATTTCCAGCATGGCTTTGAATTTAGCGCCTACTTCCTTGTTGCCGTAAACGG
>JAGLJX010000204.1 GCA_023142175.1 Emcibacter sp. | reverse complement strand
ATCCATCTGATGCGCCTTGGCACATCAGGGGACAGAACCCGGCTTACAGACCATCTGGATAATTTATTTATTGGGATAAGAAAAAATAAATGATCGATATTTACGCGGGGAAAACAGCCTTAAAGACACTTCAGGCAGAAGGGTTTAAGCCGGATCTTTTCACAAGTTTTCTGGGGGCGAGTGGCGGGCCAAAATGGTTTTCGCTCTTTGGGCTGGACAAATATATATTTGGCGAGTTTTTCAAAAACAGAAATGCGCCGCTTAATATAATCGGGTCAAGTGCCGGATCGTTCCGGGCCGCCTGTTTTGCTCAGAAAGACCCCGTAGCCGCCATTGAAAGGCTGGCAAAAAAATACGCTGAAACGGTATATGCTGATAAGGTTGGCCCCCGGGAGATTACCCAGAGTGCCAGAGAACTTCTGGACATATTATTTGGCTCGACCGGGGTTCAGGAGATCATTGATAATCCGATTTTTAAAGCTCATTTCATCGTAGCTAAATCAAAAGGGTTTACCGTCAGTGAGAATAAGATAATTCAAGGTGCGGGGTTGCTGTCCAGCTATATTCTAAATCGCATAAACCGGAAATTGTTAACATCACAATTCGACCGCTATATTTATCAGCCACAGGACAGCAGCTTGGATATTTCTGATCCGTGTGATTTCAAGACCCAGAAGATATTTTTTACCGAAGAAAATATCAAACAGGCTTTGTTGGCGTCAGGCTCCATTCCCATGGTAATGGAGGGTATTAAAAATATCCCCAATTCCCCGGATGGTATCTACCGTGATGGCGGCCTTATTGATTATCATTTTGATTTCATGATAGAGGGTGAAGGCCTGACCCTCTACCCTCATTTTAATCCTAATCCCAGGGCGGGGTGGTTTGATAAAAAACTAGCCCGCAGGGTGTCGTCGAAAAATTACGATAAAATCGTTATGATCTGTCCATCGCAAAGGTTCATTCACTCGCTGCCTTACCAGAAAATTCCAGACAGGTCGGATTTTAAGAACATGGAAGCAGGACAAAGAATTAAATATTGGAAAACAGTTTTATCTGAGACAGACAAACTGAGCGAAAGTTTCACGGATTTTTTATCATCGGAAGATATGACAGGTATAAAGCTGTTTAAGCCTTAATATCTCCGACCCACAGGCTTTACGAAATCATATTCTTTTATTTCAACGATCTTGTCGATGACAAACCCCTTGCGTTCGGGGTGGCGTTTTTGAACCTGCTGGATAGCACCCGCTTCGGATTCCGCTTCATAGGTAAGGAAATGTAAATGCGCCCAATCACGGGCAAAATTTGGATGATCCTTATTTTCTCTGTCCAGTTCGCGAACTTGCTGGTTGTATATGGAGACCTCAAAGCGCTTTAAATCGTTATTCATGGAACTTAAGCTTTCTAGCATTGGTAAAAAATATACTGTGATTTTTAACACTAGCAAACTTTGTTTAAGGCGAGATTAAGGGTTATTAAAACATGAATAAAATTTTTATGGATATTCCTATAGTTGAGCAGAACCTTGTTCAAAGCGGATAAGTTTAACATTCAGCAACGCGGAAAAGGGCTGATGTTGCAGGATGTCCTGTATTCGGCTTTTTAATTTATCGAGCAGAGAGGCTTCCTATGCCTCGACGATATCGTCTTTCAGGCTCAGCACAAAGGCAACCACATCATCACATTCCTGTTGTGGAACCTGCAATGAGGTGAAGGTATCGCCCGCATGTCCAAGGAATATGGACCAGTCACTTTCACTTATTTTCATGCCTTTATGAGAGGTGAGCATATCGCGGCCCGTGTAATAAACCGTCCCGCCGGCACTGTTGGAGATATAATCAATTAACAGCTGCTTTTCTCGCTTGATGCCATCATCACTACGGTTTTGCCAGAATCGCCCCAATTGAGAATCGCCCTGTAGGCGTGGCAACAGGTCATTGACAAAAGCCGTAATGCCATCATAGCCGCCCAGACGTTCATAAAGTGATTTCTGTTCCATTGAATATTCCTTTTTCTGATATATGATTTACAAAGAAAATATAGACGTAAACCGGTTTTTAGTCCAGCATCAACATTCTCAAATATAAAGGGTGTGACATAGATAATATTATTGTGAAAATAGAAGAACTTTTGCAGTCACCGCCAATGGTTATTGGGGTTAATGGTCTTGATTGCTCCGGAAAAACTACTTTTGCCAAGACATTATATGAAAAACTGAGCAGAAGTAATATCTCATGCGCGCTGCTGCATATTGATGATTACAATAATCTTGCCGTTCAGAAAGAGATCTATGAAGTCCATGAGACGGGCGAATTCACAGCAGAGATGCTTGATCTCTATTGCCGGGAAAGTATCCATTATGACCGGGTTGCAAAGGCAATAGCGACGTCCCGCAGCACAGTTGACGTTACCATCATTGAAGGGGTCTTCCTGTTCAAAGACTGTCTGGCGCCTCTGTTGGATATCAAGGTATTTCTGCCCGTAGAGCCGGAGAAGGCGCGGGCGCGCTATGAAACGCGCAAACAGGAGGTAGGGGACAGGCGGGCCGTAGCCGTATTCGATGATATATGGCTACCCGCTTTTAAGCGTTATGCCACAGAGATCAAACCGGAAAATATCAGTGATTTTACCTGCCGTCAAAATTACTTTTGATTAATGGGCGCCGTCCCCTGCTCAACGGCAGCGGTTTGCATGGCTTTTTGTAGTTTTTCAAAGGCTCTGACTTCAATCTGACGGACCCGCTCGCGGCTGATGTGGTAAATCTTGCTCAGGTCTTCCAATGTGGAAGGCTTGTCTTTCAGGCGACGCTCTGTGAGGATATGTTGCTCGCGCTCGTTCAGGTCTTTCATGGCATCGGCCATTAGGGCGCGGCGGTTGTTAAGCTCTTCGTCATTGGCATAGGCCGTTTCCTGATCAATGGCATCCTGATCTTCGAGCCAGTCCATCCATTCGCCTTCGGCATCTGCGCGCATGGGGGCGTTGAGGGAATGATCGGAACCCGCCATACGGCGGTTCATCTGTACCACGTCATTTTCGCTCACATCCAGACGTGTGGCAATCTCAGTCAGGTGATCTGGGTGCAGGTCACCCTCTTCGATGGCTTTGATCTGCCCCTTAATACGGCGCAGGTTGAAGAATAATTTTTTCTGGGCGGCGGTTGTGCCGATTTTTACCAGCGACCATGACCGCAGGATATATTCCTGAATAGAGGCCTTGATCCACCACATGGCATAGGTGGCAAGACGAAAGCCCCTATCCGGGTCAAAGCGTTTTACCGCCTGCATCATGCCTACGTTACCTTCGGAAATCAGTTCCCCAATGGGCAGGCCATAGCCCCGATAGCCCATGGCAATTTTTGCCACAAGGCGCAGATGTGATGTGACCAGTTTATGGGCGGCTTCGCTGTCCTCATGCTCGGTCCATGCTTTGGCCAACATAAATTCTTCCTCATGTTTTAAC
>JAGLJX010000203.1 GCA_023142175.1 Emcibacter sp. | reverse complement strand
CATAAATTCTTCCTCATGTTTTAACATGGGAAATTTGCGAATTTCCTGAAGATACCGGGTTAAGCTACCCTCCGGTGTAATTGCCGGTGTTATTTCTCTGGCCATGAACTTTCTCCACCTTTCGGCTGATTATACTTGAATTTAAGTATATCATATTTTTGCGTTTTTTACACCCTGACCCTATTTTTGTTCTAAGGCTGAAATAAGGCGCTTCATATCATTTGGTAATTCTGCTTCAAATTTCAAGTCCTCGCCCGTGGTGGGGTGCTTGAATCCGATCACATATGCGTGAAGAGCCTGTCGCTTGAACTCATCTATGGCCTGTTGGGCCTGCTCAGAAAAATTCTTCGATTTTGTAGGACCGGACTTGCCGTAAAAGGGGTCGCCGACCAGAGGGTGTCTTATATGGGACATATGGACGCGGACCTGATGGGTGCGTCCGGTCTCAAGCCGACATTCCACAAGGCTAAGGCTCGGTGCCAGAAGTTTGAAGCCACTGCCGCGCTCGAAAGTTTTTCGCTTTGCCTCCAGCCGCCTGATCACTTGATAATGGGTGATGGCGTCGCGGCCCCGCTTGCTTTCATAATTAACCACAGCCATTTTCAGGCGGTTGCGCGTATCACGGCCAATTTTCTCATGGATAATACCCGTTGCCGGATTGGGCACGCCCCAGACCACGGCCAGATAGGCCCGCTCCAGACTATGCTTGGCAAATTGTTTGGCCAGCTTATTGTGGGCGCGGTCGGTCTTGGCGGCAACCATCAGTCCGCTGGTTTCCTTGTCGATACGGTGAACAATGCCCGGTCGTTTGACGCCATTGATACCCGACAGGCTGTCGCCGCAATGATAAATCAGGGCATTGACCAGCGTTCCGTCCGGATTTCCGGGGGCGGGATGGACAACCATGCCGGCCGCTTTATTGATCACGATCAGCTGATCATCCTCATAAACCACATCAAGGGGAATATTCTGTCCTACCGGGTCCGGCTCTGTCATATCGGGGATGGTAAAAAATACTTGATCTTGGCATTTGACCCGATATGACGGGTCGTCTATTGTCTCGGTCAATTGGGAAGATTTAGCGCGGATGATTTTGACCTCGCCACCCGTGATCAACTGCTTCAGTCGCGAACGGCTGATGTCAGTTTCTGACGGGGCCAAAGTCTGGGCAAGAAACTTGTCAAGGCGCAGGCCTTCAGCTTCTTCTTCCACCGTTAAATCGATGTTTATGTCATCTAAATTGGAATTTTGTAACGTCATGACAGAAGAAGTGCCAAAAACCAGCGGGTTTCTCAAGTTTATTGTGATCTTTATGGGTATTTTAATTGTACTGGGTCTCACCGTTGTGGTCTGGAAGGTCATAGACCTAGCCAAACAGAGGGCTGCAAGGCTGGAAATGGAAGCCGCACAGACAGAGGTGCCTTTAGTGCCCGAACAGGTAATCAGTGAGGCATTTGCCTTCGATGTGACTTTGGAGTCGGGTGAGGTGATTCTCGAAACATCGGCCGCATCTGGCGGCATATGGTTCAGGATTGGTCGGGACGGTAAAACCAGCCGAATCATATATAAAGACTTCACAGGCAAAACCATTGGCCGGATAGAGGTAAAACGAAATAATGAAGACATTATGCCTGTCAACTGATCTTCAGACCCAGATCCGCCGCCATTGTGCGGAGTGTTATCCACTTGAGGCTTGCGGGCTTCTCATCGGCTGGGGCGATGATACCGTGACAAATATAGTCCATTCACCAAATGTGGCAGAGCATCCGGCGAAAAATTTTGAAATTGATCCGGCGCTGATCATCCAACATCAGAAAGAAAGCCGTCTGGGTCATGATCAGATACTCGGCCATTATCATTCTCATCCCGACGGACAGGCGCAGCCGTCTGTTCACGATCAAGCTAAAAATCATGATACAGATTTAATGTGGGTGATTGTTCAGGTCACGGGCGGCGTGGCTCTAAGCATGAATGCTTTTGCCACGGATGATACCACGGGTCAGTTAGCTTCTATTCCTTTACAGGAAGCGAAAACTTAACCAGACCCTTCATCTTATTGGGGTCGATGGGCTTGCCGCGCCGCAGGATGCTGATGCGTCCCTGACGGGCCAGATTCTTCGCCTGCTGTTTGACCGCAAGCAGATATTTCCGCCAAGCGTCTTTGGGGCTGCTTTCGCGTGCCCGGTCATCGGCTATCTCGATAGCGATGTCCCGTGGGGCCACGGGGGAACCGCGCTCAACAGCGTTCATGATAAAGAGGATGATGGGATCTTCTTCTTTTACGGTATTTTCGGTATTTTCTGTTTCTTGTGTCATAGGGCGCATCTAACACGAAAATCTCGCGTTAGCCAGATAAAATCTTTAAACCGCTATTCTATTTCCTATATAACCAGTCTATTTCCTATATAAAGAGAGAATAATAAAAAACATGGGAGGGATAATGCCCTTAATTTACATTCTCTGGGGTATTTTAATCGGACTTGTTATGGCAGCCCCTCTGGGGCCGGTGAATCTGATCTGTATCCGGCGCACGCTCGCCTATAGCAGGCGTAATGGTTTCACGGTTGGTATGGGGGCGGCGGTGGCCGATACTATTTTCGGCGCTATTGCGGCTTTTGGGCTGTCGTCTGTCATGGGGTTTGTGGATCAGGTCAATGGCTGGTTTGAAATTATCGGCGGGATTATTCTCATACTTGTCAGCATTAACCTGTGGACCAAACACCCGCATCTGGCCGATGTGGAAGATACAATCAGGGACCGTCTGAAGGGGGCCGTGGGGGCCTTTAGCCTGACCATTATGAATCCCATGACCGTATTGGGATTTGTTTTCCTGTTCGGGGCGCTAGGACTCGGTGAAATGTGGCATAATACGGTGGATGCGGTTGCTATTATCGCTGGTATATTCCTTGGCTCAAGCCTGTGGTGGTTTACCATTACCGGATGTGCGGGATATATGCGCAGCCGTCTGTCAGACGATCACCTGCTCAAAATCAATCGGGTGTCGGCAATGATAGTGGCTCTGTGCGGTGTCTGGGCCTTGGGTAAAAACCTTATTTAATAGTCGGTTTTACCGTTGGCGATGAAGAACCCATTTAGGAAGCCGGGTTTTTTATAGTGAAAGACCGTACCATCAGGATTAACCACCGTACCGCCCGCAGAATTTAATACCGCATGGCCCGCTCCCGTATCCCATTCCATAGTCGGGCCAAAGCGGGGATAGATATCCGCTTCACCTGCTGCCACCAGACAGAATTTCAATGAGCTACCGGTTGAGACGACATCCGTAATGCCTAGTTTCTCAAGGAAGTCATTGGTCTGGTCATCCCGGTGGGACTTGCTTGCAACAGCGGTTATGCCGCTTGCAGGTACATCGCGGACGGTGATCATCTTCTCCTCGCCTATAAAACGGCCTTCCCGAATGTCCATCTGAACGGCGGTGTTGGGGTCTTTGGCCACGAACATCCGACCCAGAGCCGGGGCATAGACAATACCGAAAGTGGGCTGGCCATTTTCAATAAGAGCTATATTGACGGTAAAGTCAGTACCTTTGCGGACAAATTCCTTGGTGCCATCAAGAGGGTCCACAAGCCAGAATATATCTGCAACATCGGGGATGTCACCGGCACTGGCCTGTTCTTCGGCAATGACGGGAATATGCGGGGCAACTATGGCCAGATCCCGGAGAATAATTTTTTCCGCCGCCTGATCAGCTTCGGTTACCGGTGATTTGTCATCCTTATATTTGACATCAAAATCCTGCGCAAAAATCTCCATTATTTTCCGGCCAGCCTCTAGGGTGGTTTCATATAAAGTTTCACCCAGTTGGCGGTAATTGATCTTCTGTTCTGTCATGGGGATTTTCCTGTGAATATTAATTGTTTTTGCCAGATCTGTATTATATGTTCAAGTTAGAAATTGTCACCTTATAAAAGAAAGACCCTGTACATGGATGATATTGAATTTTCGGCTTTGCTTTGCTCGCGCCTCTGCCACGATTTGATCAGTCCGGTTGGAGCCATCGGAAACGGGCTTGAAATTTTGAGTGATGAAGATGATGAAGATATGCGCGAGGAGGTGATGAAGCTTCTCTGCCAAAGTGTAGAGGTGACATCCGCCAAGCTTAAATTCTTCCGGTTGTCTTTCGGCGCCGCTGGCGGGTTTGGGGAAAAGATACCGCTTAGCGAAGCAGAAAGTGCCATTCGGGGGCTATATGGCTCAGGAAATATTGACCTCACCTGGCAATCCAATGTGGGTAGTCTTGATAAGGACGCTTTGAAACTCATGTTGAATATGGTTCTTGTTGCCGGGGAAAGTCTGATCAGAGGTGGTAAGCTGCTTGTTGAAATTAATGAGCAGTCGCCTGTCACGGATGTGACTGTGACCGTTCACGGGGATAAAATTATTTTTAGTGATTCTATTCGCATGGCTATTTTGGGGGAAGTTTCAGAAGATTGTATCGAGGCAAAGTCGGCTCCGGCATTCCTCGCGGCAAATGTAGCACGCAAACTCGACAGTAAAATTGAATATAACCAGAATAACGAGAATAGTTTTGCCCTGCGTATGTCCTATCAGGAACGCTAAAAATGTAATTAATATATATATTTAATAAAATTTAGTCAGGGGCAATTTTATTTTTTAGTATTAATTATTAATCATTTTATTATTTTTACAGCTTTTTAACCAATTTACTTGATCTTAGGGGAAAGTGAATAATTATAAATATTCTTGTTGAGTAGAAAGGGTTGAAAATTATGGATGACTTACTAAATGAATTTCTGACAGAAACCAATGAAAGTATCGACGTTGTCGACGTGGAATTGGTTACGCTTGAACAGGACCCGACGAATAAACCTATCTTGGATAATATTTTTCGTCTGGTTCATACCATTAAGGGAACGTGTGGCTTCCTAGGGTTGCCTCGATTAGAGTCTGTAGCCCATGCTGGTGAAAATGTTTTGGGAAAATACCGTGACGGAGAATTGGTTGTAACATCCGATTCCGTAACCCTGATTTTAGCAGCTCTTGACCGGATTAAGGAAATTCTTGCCGGACTGGAAGAAACTCAGGAAGAACCGCAGGGTGATGACAGCGATATTATCAATGAACTGAATGTGGTTGCTTATGGTGATGCGGTTGCGGCAGTTGCTCCGACCCCCGCCCCGGCAGAAGACGTCATTAAGATGCCCGAAATTGTCCAATCGGAAACTATTTTACCCGGTCAGGTTTCTCTCGAAGAATTAGAAGCAGCTTTCGCAGCAGCTCCCGGCCCGGATGAAGAAGATGAAGAAGAAGGTGATGATGAGGTAAGCGCGGAAGATGAGCAGGAAGATCTGCTGGCGCGTGTTGGTGGAGAGGACGCGGTTAAAGTCATTATTCACTTGTTCCATAATCGCATTTTAGGCGATCTCACCGTTAAGGCCTTGTTGAGTGATATTAATATAAGGGACAGCAAGGAAAAAATGGGCAATTTTTTCAATGCTACTCTAGCTGGAAAACCAGAAATTGGCCCAAGTATCGAAGCTACGTTTAGTGGGTTTATTAGTAACGGCATGACCGAAAAGCAAAATGAGACAATCCATATGTTGCTGGGCGCAGTTTTGGAAGAGGTAGACTTGGCAATGCTGGAATCAGATGAATTTCTAGCTAAATATGACGATGTTGCCGTTACCATTCTCTCTGAAGCCACCAAAAAAACAAAAGAACAGGCTGATAAGAACCCATCCTCTGCTGGGTCCAGAACGAGTGATAAAAGTATCTCTAATCAGAGCATTCGGGTGAATGTTCAGGTTCTTGAAGACCTTATGACCATGGTCAGTGAGCTGGTTCTGACAAGAAATCAGCTTATGCAGCTTCTGCGTAATAGCAATGATAGTGAATTTGCCATTCCGCTTCAGCATTTAAGTCAATGTACTACAGAGTTGCAGGAAGGGGTTATGAAAACCCGGATGCAGCCTGTAGGTAATGCATGGGCCAAATTGCCCCGGATCATCCGTGATCTACAGTTAGAACTGGGTAAGAAAATCGACCTTCAGATGCTGGGTGCAGATACAGAGCTTGATCGTCAAGTTCTTGAAATGATTAAAGATCCGCTTACCCATATGGTTCGAAACTCTGCCGATCATGGTGTTGAAATGCCCGCAGACCGCCTTGCGGCTGGGAAAAAAGAAACTGGTGTTGTTCGCCTGAATGCTTTCCATGAAGGTGGGCATATCATCATTGAAATTACTGATGATGGCGCGGGGCTTTCCGTAGAGAAACTCAAAGCCAAGGCGTTGAAAAACGGTATCGCCACCGAAGAAGAACTGAACGAGATGACAGATAATCAAATTCAGCGCTTCATCTTTCACGCTGGGTTCTCCACTGCGGAAAAGGTTACCGCCGTATCAGGCCGCGGTGTCGGCATGGATGTGGTTCGTACCAACATTGAAAAAATTGGTGGTACTGTTGATCTCAAGTCCGTTGAAGGCAAAGGTACCTGCTTCAGTATTAAAATTCCGCTGACGCTTGCCATTGTTTCGGCTTTGATTGTCAAATGCCGTGATGACAAATTTGCCATTCCGCAGATCAGTGTCCT
>JAGLJX010000202.1 GCA_023142175.1 Emcibacter sp. | reverse complement strand
CAGTGTATAGAATATGATCAATGGTACAAAAGGCAGCCAGAAGAAAAAGATGTAAAGCGGAATTACAATGATATTCAAAAATACAATCATAAAGGCAAGCCGCACCCCAAGGTAGGCCAGATGCCCCACACCAAGCCGCTTTCCCGCCTTCTTTCCCACGTAATATTTATCTTCAACCGCATCAACAATATCATCCAGATATAGGGTCATGAATATGGTCGCAATTGGGGGAAAGAAAATACCCATCAGGAAGAAAAAGATTATGTTGAAAATCCAGTCCACACCCAATAGCCACTGAAAGGCGTCATTCACCCATTGCCAGTCAAACTGGATAGGAATAATCTGACCCTTAATATAGTTCGCCAGAAACCAGGTTGCTACAATAGCAACAACAGTAGTGAGTATACCCAGAATAAAAACTTTGAGGAAGGCAGGTTCAAAAATTTGGGACAATGTCCGCTCGACGGAGCGCATGATATTTTTCACGTCTTTTTTATCCTTACAACCCCATAAACTACCCTTTAAATAAAATATGGTAATCTTAGGGGAAAAGGCAAGAAAGTTTTTAATTTTTATTACTTTACTGCTTGCAAGGCACAATTGCCTATTTATACTCGCCCCTGAAAAACAGGGAAAAAATTATGACAATTAAGTTTGATGTTCTGGGTATTGGTAATGCCATTGTTGATATTCTGGTCAATGTTGAGGATGATTTTCTCAGCGCCCATGAAATACCACGAGGAAGTATGCAGCTTGTTGATGAGGAAACCTCAGACAGTCTTTACAGCAAACTTGGTGCGGCCATAGAATGTTCTGGTGGCTCCGCAGCCAATACTATCGCAGGGCTAGCCTCTCTGGGTAGTAGAACCGCGTATATTGGCAAAATCAAGGATGACCAGTTGGGCCATGTCTTTGCCCATGACATCAATTCTCTGGGCATAGAATTTACCACGCAAAAGGATGCAAGCGGTGTCTCCACGGCCCGTTGTCTGGTTATGGTCAGCCCCGATGCGGAGCGTACCATGTGTACCTATCTCGGCGCCTGCGTAAATCTGACAGAAAAAGATATCGACCCGGATATGGTCGCCAGCGCTGCCATCACTTACATGGAAGGCTACCTTTGGGATCCTGAACTCGCCAAGGCGGCTTTCCGCAAGGCCATGACGCTGGCCCATAATGCCGGACGCAAAACATCGCTCAGCCTGTCGGATTCATTCTGTGTCGGGCGTCACAAACAGGAATTTTTACATCTGGCCGAACATGAAATTGATATCCTGTTCGCCAATGAAGATGAGTTACTGATGCTCTATGATACCCATAATTTTGCAGATGCCATCAAGGCCGTACAACAACACTGTGAAGTTGCCGCCATTACCCGTGGCGCGAAGGGATGCACTATTGTCAGTGCCGACGAGATCATCAATATTAATGGCTATCAAGTCAGTGATCTTGTTGATACCACTGGGGCAGGTGATTTATTCGCTGCCGGTTTCCTCCATGGTTATAGCCAGAACATGGACCTTGGAACCTGTGGTAAAATGGGCAATCTTGCGGCCAGTGAGGTCATCACCCATATGGGCGCAAGACCTGATGTAAATTTAAAACAATATCTAGCGGATAATTTATAGATCTCATTAGGTTCACATAAGGGTGGTAATATTGAATCTTAATTGATCTTTATTGTTTAATATTATATAATTAGATATATCTAAGCGATTCTACGTTGGTTGCGGGATAATTAAAGTGCAGGATGATTTTTATCACCTTTTAGAAAATAATCTCTTCGCACGCTAAAAAAATATGAGGATTCATCGTGAAAAGCCTGAAAGGCAGCATCGCACTATTATGTAGCTTTGGTATTTATACCATGGGCGCGGTAGCGTATGCGGCGCCTGAATCCGGGCATGATGCGGTTCAGGAAGAAAAAAGCCTGACATCTTCTATCCTTTCATATTTCAGCAAAACGAATGAAAAAAAGGACGTTGCAGCTGAAGTATTGCTCTTGGGAGAACCAACCAAGGAAAATGCCGGTCAGTATATTACGCTGTCTGAGCCAACTTCGCATTTGGATCTGGAACAACCTGACAAGAAATTAACCGTCACACAATCCTTCGCCGTAAAGCCATCTCTAATTTTTAATATGGGCAGCTCAGGTTTTGGCTCGATCAGCCCTTCCGGTTTCTCTGGCTTTGGGGCGACCGCAGCCGGAAATCACGTTACCTTTTCCTATGGTAGTGACGGGCAGGTTTATGACCCGGACACCTTGGGGCTTTCCATCGGCTCGCAGTTCCTAGTTGAACCCTCCTCAATCATGTCACCACTTTTTGACGGATCTGAATTTGATAAAATTAACAACCGGCAGGTCTATAACCTGTCCGTTGATATGGGCTATGCCGGTTTCACGGCTGGTGCATCTTTCAGTCAGGAAAAAAACTTGTATGACCCTGATCTGAAAGGCTATGACGTTGGCCTGGGTTATGCTGGCCGCAAATGGGGTGCCGATGTCAAATTTGGTGAATATAAACGCGAACGTGCCCTTCTTTTTGCTAGTACGGAAGAATTTTACGACACTGTCTACGCACTGGAAATTGGGGCCGCTTATCAAATTCATTCAAATATCCGTTTCACGGGCCGCTTCACCTATTATTCCTATGGTCAGGACAATGAACTGGAAAAAATCAGAAGCAGTCAGGTCTTTTTCCTGGGTACTAATGTGAATTTTTAATCCTTATCAAAACCACGAATTGCCGCAATGCCCACCACACCTGAACCAATCAGCTGGCGGGCATTCTCATTTGTTACTCCGCCAAGAGCATAAAGCGGCAAAGTCGTCGCCG
>JAGLJX010000201.1 GCA_023142175.1 Emcibacter sp. | reverse complement strand
TCCACGCCGTCTTTTGTAACAGCCATACTATGCTCAAACTGGGCAGATAGTGACTTGTCACGGGTCACGGCTGTCCAGCCGTCACTCAATACTTTTATATCCGGCCTGCCAAGGTTGATCATGGGCTCAATGGTAAAGAACATACCTTCTTTTAGTTCTGGTCCTTCACCGGGCTTGCCAAAATGCATGATATTGGGGGCATCGTGAAAAACACGGCCCAGACCATGACCGCAGAATACCTCAACCACTCCGCAACGCTCTGCTTCGGCGTATGTCTGAATGGCATGGCCAATGTCGCCAACTGTGGCGCCGGGTTTGACCTCTGCAATGCCACGCATTAAACATTCATAGGTTATATCAACCAGCCGTTTGGATTTAATAGAAGGCGGCCCCGCGAAGAACATCCGGCTGGTGTCCCCATACCAGCCATCCACGATTACGGTGACATCAATATTTACGATATCACCTTTTTTCAGCTTCTTAGGGCCGGGAATACCGTGGCAGACCACATGATTTATGGATGTGCAGATAGACTTTGGGAAGCCGCGATAGTTTAAGGGCGCACTTATGGCCCCACGCTCATCAACAAAATCGGCACAGAGCTGATCCAGCCTGTCGGTGGTGACGCCGGGCTGGACGTGCTCCGTGATCATATCCAGCGTTTCTGCGGCAAGTCTGCCAGCTACGCGCATACCCTCCATGTCTTTCTGAGTATAGAGCTTTATGGCGTTGCTGCGGTCAGCCTCTGCGTCACTTGCCTTGATATATTTCATTCTTTGTCCATTATAGGCGAATTGGAATTCTCTGCCCTACTATAATCTCTTTGCTGGTTAAATTACAACAGTAACAAACAGCTTCGACACCATCGTAAAGCGCACGTTCAAGAGCCGCAGCATAGGTGGGGTCAATATCTGCGGCTATCCTGAATTCTGAACAGTCATCCCGTTGCATAAGATAGACCATAATGGCCCGATGACCGTCCGCGACCATCTGGGAAAGCTCTTTCAGATGTTTGGTTCCCCGCGTTGTGATAGAATCAGGGAATTCCGCGATGCCCTTCTGACGTGACAGGGTGACGCTTTTGACCTCAACGTAACAATCTGCATCGCCCAGCGTAGAACCCGACAGAAAAATATCTATGCGGCTGTTTTGGCCATATTTCATTTCCCGCCGCAGATTTTCATAGCCTTCCAGTTCCGTGATAGAGCCATCTGTTATGGCATCCTGAACAATCCGGTTGGGGTGGGATGTGTTAATGCCAACAAGGCAATCGTCCACTTCCACCAGTTCCCATTTAAACCGGAGCTTTGCTTTGGGGTTGGTCTGGGGCGAGAGCCAGACAATATTGCCTTCGTCCTTTAGCCCCATCATAGAGCCGGAATTAGCGCAATGCGCCGTAACGGTTTCCCCGCTATCGAGCAGAATGTCTGCTAAAAAGCGTTTATAGCGTTTAATCAGCGTGCCACGGATAAGTTTATGTTCAAATTTCATGGAGACAGGGTATAGTCAGAAAGCAATCATGAATCAAACAAGAAGCAACAAATGATCAAGACAGTAACCGCCAGTATGATTATAATTGGGGACGAGATCCTGTCCGGACGGACAAAGGATGCTAACCTCACGCATTTGTCTCTATGGCTGAACCGGATGGGGGTTCAGCTTAAAGAAGTTCGGGTAATTCCCGATGTGGGGCAGGTGATACAGGATACGGTGAATGACCTTCGGGGCCGGTATGACTATGTCTTTACCACCGGCGGCATTGGCCCGACACATGATGATATTACTGCAGAAAATATAGCCTTGGCCTTTGGTGTTCCTTTTGTACAAAGCGCGGAGTCACTGGCGTTGTTACAGAAACATTACGGTAAAGATGAGAATATTTCGGACGCGAGGCTGCGCATGACAATGATACCGCAAGGGGCTCAACTGATCAAAAACCCAGTAAGTGCCGCCCCCGGTTTTCAGATGGAGAACGTCTTTGTCATGGCGGGCATTCCGGTTGTCATGCAGAGTATGTTGCAGGATCTGGAGAAAAGAATTTATGGTGGTGATGAGATGTTATCCAAGGCCATTCATGTTTTTGAGGGTGAGAGTTTTTTTGCCGGAATATTAGAGGAGGTGGAGGCAGAATTTCCCCATGTGTCTCTGGGCAGCTATCCTTTTTTCCGCAATAAAAGATACGGCGCCAGCTTTGTTCTCAGGTCACAGGTAGAGATCGACCTCGATCAAGCACTAGAGATGCTGAAGCTTAAAATAGGGATGCTGGACAGAAAATGTTTTGATGGGGAAGCAGAATTATAAAAAAAATTCAGCAAAACTGAAATTTCAGTATTTATTTTATGGGAAGAATATGTAATACCCCTATCACTCAAATACTTGAGGGGATTTAATGTGCGTCTGTGGTGAAATTGGTAAACACAACAGACTTAAAATCTGTCGGCCGCAAGGCCTTGCCGGTTCAAGTCCGGCCAGACGCACCACTCCTAACCTGAATAATAAAATAAACGCGCTATTAGGCCATGATCCAGATTATAGGATCAGGGTAACCAATTGCTCGCAATGGGTGTTTTATTGGGGTTAATCTGATTTGCGGCCATATTGATCATCAAGGCGGATGATGTCGTCTTCGCCAAGATAGCTGCCGCTTTGCACTTCGATCATTTCAAGGGGAATTTTTCCGGGATTCTCCAGAGCATGAACCGTTCCGATCGGGATGAAGGTAGATTCATTTTCATGTACCATGAAAGTCTCATCCCCTTTCGTGACCCGCGCGCTGCCCTTGACCACTATCCAGTGTTCAGCCCGGTGGTGGTGCATCTGCAGGGATAATTTGGCGCCGGGATTTACGGTAATGCGTTTAACCTGATCGCGATCACCATATCCGATGCTGTCGAATTTACCCCAGGGCCGATAGACTTCACGGTGGATTGTTGCCTCTGAACGACCACGGCTTTTTAACAGCTCAACAATCTCTTTCACATCTTCGGATTTATCCTTATGGCACACCAGAAGGGCATCTTTGGTGTCAACAATGACAAGGTCTTTCAGGCCAATGGTCGTGACTAATTTATTTTCTGACAGGATATAGCTGTCGCTGGTGTCCAGAGTGATAATATCCCCGGTCAGGGTATTACCCCGATCATCCTTGTCGCAAATCGCCCAGAGTGAGGACCATGAGCCAATATCACTCCATCCGGCATCAAGCGGTACAACCCGCGCATCTGTGGTATGTTCCATGACCGCATAGTCGATGGATATGCTGGGGCATTTGGCGAAGGTTTCCGTATCCAGACGGGTGAAATCATAATCCGCCGCAGCCTTTTTAAAGGCGGCAGTGCTGTAGGCCAGAACTTCTGGTTGATATTTTTCCAGTTCCTCAAGGTAGCGGCTGGCCTGAAACATAAACATACCGCTGTTCCATAGATAATCACCGGTTTTCAGGAATTTTTCCGCAGTAGGCCCGTCTGGTTTCTCGACGAACTTCTCAACCTTAAAACCGCCATTAGTTTCTGTGCTGCCGCGTTTGATATAGCCATAGCCCGTATGGGGCTGATCAGGTACAATACCAAAGGTCACCAGCGCACCAGCCTGTGCCAGTAGGTCGGCCTTCCTGATCGCTTTATGAAACAGGTCGGTATGTCTGATAGTGTGATCCGCAGGCAGCACTAATAAAACGGGGTCATCACCTTTTTCCATAGCGGACAAGGCAGCAACAGCAATGGCTGGTGCGGTATTTCTACCCATAGGCTCCAGAATTATTGAGTGAGTATCACGCCCGATTTTACGCAGTTTCTCCGCTGCAAGAAAACGGTGTTCTGCATTGCAAATTACAATTGGGTCCTGATGTTCTATACCATCCAGACGGCGTAGAGTTTCCTGAAACATGGAAAAGTCGCTGTTCATAGCCAAAAACTGCTTTGGATGAGTGGATCGTGATAAAGGCCACAACCGTGACCCGGAACCACCAGAAAGTAATATAGGAATCATAGTTTTCTCATTTACTGAATTTTATTATTTATAATATAAACAATATATATTTTTCTAACAGTTAATCAAAACTCTTTAGCTTATTTGACGTTATAGACACTTTTTTTAGGGTCGCCTCACTGTTTCGGCCCCAGCCAAGTCGATCTGCACAGAAGAGCTTTAACGGTTAGGTTGTATTCTTCAAGGTAAATTTTATCAATGCCCGTAATTTCTATGAGGTGGCCTTGTTTGTATGATTAATGTTGGATAAATTAATAAATTAATATAAATACCTTAGCGAGGCATTTTGCGCCAGTTTCAATGATGAAGATAAAAGGCAGAGTATATAATGAGTTTAAAAAAATGTACGTCTTTATGGGCAGGAGTGGTTTTTTATCTTCTGGCATCAGTTCAAATGGTTCAAGCATCCCCCTGGGCATCGGTCGGTGATATACAGCTTAGAAATGATGTAGAAATACTCGCCAGTCATGGTGTTATTTCCGGTCCGATTAATACATGGCCCATTTCTTGGAAACAGATTACTCGTAACCTGTCAAAATCTTCTGAGATGAATTTGCCTGCATATGTGCGTCTTGCCGTTATGAGGGTGAAAGAAAAAATACCTAAGGAATTTAGAGTGTCTGCCAGAGTGCAGGCGACAAATAATCCCGTTATAGTTCGTGGTTTTCAGAAAACAGCCCGTAATGATCTGGATGCGGAAGCTATTGCTGAATTTAATAATAGTGACAGCGGGACAACTATTCATATTCAGGGTGGATACCGTAAGGGTAACGGCGAAGATTATGTCCATTTGGATGGTAGCTATCTGTCACAGGATTTGGGTAACTGGTCAGTTTATGCTGGTGCCTTTGACCGTTGGTGGGGGCCGGGGAGGGAAAGCGCACAAATCCTCAGTAATAATGCGCGTCCTATGCCATCCGTAGGTTTTCGTCGTATTGAACCAAAAGAATTTGAGACAAAATGGCTAAACTGGATAGGGCCTTGGCAGTGGGATATGTTTCTGGCCAGAATGGAAGAAGATCGCGAAATTTCTAATGCCCTGATAGTCGGCATGCGGCTTTCATTTGAACCAATTAAGAATTTTGAGATCGGGCTATCACGGACATTGCAATTGTGCGGTGAAGGGCGGCCATGTAACTTTAGTTCATGGACCAGGGCATTAATTTCCATCGGTGATCTGGATAACCCAACGACCGATGAAGGACGGCTTAATGAGCCCGGAAATCAGCTTGCGAATCTTGAATTATCTTATACGTTGCCTATTGGGAAGAATACATATGTAAAAATGTATGCCGATGGAACCACAGAAGATTTAATATTTCTTATACCGTATAAATATACAAAATTACTTGGGTTGAGTTTCTATGGCCCTTATGGTGAAGACGGTTCACAATGGCGGTTAACAACAGAATATACAGATACGGTTTCGACACTTGTGTGGTTGTTAGGTACCAAAGAACTTAATCTGATTTATGAACATCATATATATAAAACCGGATATCGGTATAAAGGTCGCTCTCTTGGTAACAGCCTGGACAACGACAGCAAATTATTAAGTGTCGTAGCTCAATTCCAAAATTCCAATGGCTGGGAATATACGGCGAAGTATCATCGCGCTAATATAAATATTGATGGTTCGGGCAAAAACAGTATTTCTGTACCCAACAAGAAATTGAATATTTTTGAAGCAAGTGTGCAAGGTGATATGGGGGTTGGAAACCTTAAATTTGATCTGAGATATTCCACTGATGGCATACCTGCTTTGGGCAATGATGGTTCGTTTACCAGCGTTGGGGTCACATGGAATATTAGATATTAATTTGCTCGTGCTGTTTGTTTTATTAAGTAGAGATACCCACTACATAAACAAATGGAGATCAAATTAACTACTAATAACAATATGATCATGGAGAATATTGTTTTCTCGTGCGGATAAGCCCAGAATAACCCTGCATAGGTTGCAATATTGAGAAATATTATCACATTTAAAATTATTTCTTTTCGCGATTTCAACAATAAGGCAGACACATAAGCAAAAATATAACGCGCCCCGAGAGTTCCTGCGAGGGGCAGGAAAAATATCCATAAGGACATTAATTTCATATTCTCAGGCATGATATAAGCAGAGCCATAACCGATCACGAATAAAGCCAATGTAGATAGAGATAAAAGAACCAATGTTTCTACAATGAAGGGGCGCTGGTTGGAAATCCAGTCACCCTTGTGCAATAATATTCGATTGGTAATGACTGATGTCCCCATGGTGAGTTGTAAAACTACACGGGTGGTAAAAACATAAATGACAAACATTTTCCCCGACATTACTGCGGCTGCTAAGAAGATATCAATATTCAAAGCTAAATAATTAGCACCTTGGTTTATGGTAATCTGAAGGCGGTTCATAAACGGTTCGTAACTCAAGGGTATATCACTTAACTTTCCATATTGAAGATAGGTGCAAAGCGATAATATAAAAACCAGTATTTTTGGTATAAAATAATAATAAATAACAAGTGAATATAAATTGACTTCAAATAAATAAGCTAGTGTTAGGCTTGCTAAAGAGACAACAACATTACTCCCTGTAATAAACAGTTCCGCCCTTGCTTTATGAAGCTTACGCATATGAATTTGTATGCGGTAAATGAAGCCCTGAAGGGCTATACCCAATGTAATAGCAGTAGAGATATATGGTATATCGTTATGCAAGACGACGATAATAATTATAGCCGCAATAATTCGGGGCCATATTAAATAATCAGACCTGAAAGGGTCTAGATAATTTTTATCCTCGTGGGAATGGCGTAATGTTGATGTGATAAATCCAAAGTCAACAAGCCAAAATACCAACATTGACAAGGTCCATACTTCAACAAAATGTTTTGCATCGATATCATTTAGAAAAAAAAGACAGAAAAACACATAACCGGACTGGGCAATGATCCTGCTTGTGAATGCAAAATATTCTAAAAAATATTTAGAATTCATCATTTATGAGTGCGTCCAGTATTTCAGAATTTGATAAATCATTCTCATACCATATTTTCCCAGAATTATATTCAAGCAGCGCCTGGGAATATTCTTCGAACTCTTTAAGTTTTCTCGGCGGAGTTCCCGCATAGATTCCAGATTCAGTGATTGATCGCGTTATTACGGATCCAGACCCAACAATTACATTATCACAGATATTAACATCCGGCATAACCGTGCAATCGGAACCAATGAATATATTTGATCCAAATTTAATATGTCCGACCTTAAATAGAGGTTTAGAATGTGATAATGCAGTTCGTATCATTTGCGCACTCATGTCATGGGTAACAAGCCTGACATTCGTTGCAAGATAAACATTATCACCAAAATCTATAAAAAAAGGTTCAGTGCCAAACTTAACAGTAGAGAAAAAACACTTTTCCCCCTGTTTATTAAAATAGTTAATTTTTTTAAGAATAGCCGCTCTTTTCCAGCCATTTAAAAGAACTAATATTGCATAAAACAGACGCCGTAATATCGGCCTCTTATAAATAATGTTATTTAATTTATTCATTACGTTCCATTTAAATGCTTATGCATAAAATCAACTCTCATATTCCAATAGATTTGATAATATCTTTAGCAACGTTTTCTAAATTAACGATAGAGGTTTTGTTGTTGATAATAATATCAGAGATTTCTTTGATTTTATCAACATGTTTTAAATATGAAGGCCTTACAAAATTGAGGTATTGTTCCGTAATACTCTCAATTGTGCGTTTTCTCTCTTTCATATCCCGATTTATTCTTCTTAATAAAGCTATATCCATATCAGTTTCGATGAATACATTTAAGACGCTTTTCTTAGATGCAAATAGGCTGGAAAATAGTCCTTCAACGATTAATATTTCGGAGGATTTATATTCTTCGTATCCTGCCCGCTCACTGATTTCGAAATTATATCGAGGGATCATTGCAGAGCCATCACGGGTTAATTCTTCGATGTTTTTTACAAATAAATCGGAATCTAATGCTTTCGGGTCATCGAAATTACAAAAACCATTTCTCTCGATCTGTTCTTTCTTGCTGAAATAATATGAATCCAAACATAGTAAAGTGCTATTGGGGCATAGAGAATGAATTAACTTTGCTAAAGTCGTTTTTCCAGATCCACTTGCACCCGATATTAAAATGATTTTCATCGCCAGCCCTTACAGTCCCACATATATATTATCATACTTTTTCATCGACACTTGATAGGTGGTTTTTTGTTGTTTCAATTATCAGGTCTATGTAGCTTTCATCACTGGTTGTGTCAGCGACTAATAATGTTTCATCCGCTATTTCTAAAAAAGTAGGTATTGGTGATGCCAGTGAGACCATATCGGGATTAACAACTTGGGAAATATATAAAATTCCAGACTGGGTTCCCTCAGTATAGGGTAACAGCAGATAGTCTGTGTTGGTAAATATCGCAAGTATTTCTTCCTCAGAAATATATCTGTTCAGGCATACGTCGAATATATCAGCATCTAATTTTCCAAGCTCTCCTGAGCCGAAAAGCCATAAAGTAACGTCATCCCTTATGCCCGCCGCAACCAAGCCTTCATGGAGCATCTGTAGGCGATGTAGGCCCTTATAAAACTCTAAACGACCAAAGAAACATATAGATACTTTGTTTTTTCTTTCATTGATGAGTTTGGTATTCAATTCTTCATCGGGTGTTATTCTGGAGAAATGATGAAAGGGGGGGTGTTCAATCAGCGCCATTTTATCACTGTATTCAGGGTAATATTTTAAGGCTAAGTCATATTGATTTTGAGAATGGCAAATGACCGAAGTAGAAAATTTGACAATGATGATATTAGCAAGTTTAGTAATCAGTGATTTCCCGCCGCTATGGGGGCGCACATCATGGATTACACTATGGACGGGGATTTTTCGCGCACTTAAAAAAGGCATCGCTAAAACGGAAAGCGGGTGGTGCATTGGTATGAATATGTCTGTATCGGGGGATAGCCTGCATATTTTCCTAAAAAATGCATATAGCATACCTATATTAAGCATGCCGACCATATTGGTGGGTATATCCCAATAATCCGTTTTAAAAATATCAAATAATGATTTTAGTGTATTCTCTTTTGATAAAATACAGCCGGATAATTTGGAATCTTTTGAAAATATATGCGCCCATGCGTAAGCTAGTCCAGGTCCCGCAGCTTTATGTCCAAGATACATAATGGTTATTTTATTTTTGAACAAGAAATATTCCCGACCTTATTGAGACACTTAATCAATTGATGCTTTTCAGAAACATATTTCTGAATATTACTAACTTTAATTTGATGCCCTTGGATGAAAACTCAATGATTAATTTTTTAAAACAAATAGGAAATAGACGTTCATACAACTGGCTACAAACCCGAAAATTATACTTAAAAGTAAGATTAATATAACATTGGGGTTCGTTGGAGTTAAGGAGGCGTTAGGTTCCCCAAGAATTTCTGCCGCATAGGGTAAACCGGAACTCGCCATCATTTTGAATTTTTCCTGCTGTGACAACGCAGAGATTAATGACGTCCTGTAATCAGATATACGGGTGGTAATTAATTGTGTTCTTAGATGTTCTATATATGCGCTGGCGCGGGTAAATGATCTTGTTTTTAAGGAATCATCCACGTCTTTATGTAACGCCCGCAGAATATATGCCCCAAGCTCCTTGTCTTGCATCTGCACTTGAATCCTTGTTACCGGATTATCATTTGTGTGCAAAATAATCAGCTCCTCCTTCAGGTATTTTCTCATATGACCTTCGGATGGCTCCGTCCAAGGCAGAACGGGTATGCCCAATATTTTTTTAATCAAATTTTTAACTGACTGAATTATTCCAGAGGGCTTGATCCATTCTTTTTTCTCGGAATCCCATTTTTTATGAAATACCCTCGACATCAACTCTTTATCTTTGGACAATGAATTTGATGCACCAAAACCGTTTAATTCCTTGAGGAAAAGTTCAAACTGGCTTTCTGTTTTTCCAAAAGGTAAATCGATTCCAGCTATATCAGCCACACCACTCAGCTTGCCTAAGTCTGCTCCGCCTTGTCCCTGCACCGCTGTGAGATCCATAGATATTGTATATTTATGTTCTACGATGTGGGTATAGATGAGGGCAAACATCAGAAAAACTAATGGAATAAAAAAGAATATTTTTTTATGAAGAATTGAAAATTGAATAAGTTTCTTAAGATCTATTTCTGCGTTATTTTCTTCTTCATTTATTTTAGTGTTTGTTTCTAATGACATGGTTTTATCTCGGTTAATATCGTCAACAAATTAACATTTACTATTATTAGTTACTCTGGTCAATTGCCCTTATGCCAATGCCATGCGGTCTCTATAATATTTTCTATGGATGACTGTTCGGGCGACCAGCCTAATTTATCCTTAGCATGGGCGGCATCTGCTACCAGACGTGGTGGATCTCCTGCTCGGCGCTCTGAAATTTTATATGGCACTTTTAGGCAGGTTATTTTCTCAATAGCCATTATAATCTCTAAAACAGAATATCCTTGACCCTGCCCTAAATTGAATACCATAGAGCCTTCCTGTCGATCAAGTAACTGTAAACCAAGTAAATGGGCGCGGCATATATCATTCACATGGATATAATCCCTAACACATGTACCATCGGCTGTTGGGTAATCATCTCCAAAAATATTCATCTGGCAGTCCCCCTTTAGGATGGACTTCAGAATTATTGGAATTAAATGGGTTTCTGGGTCGTGCCTCTCCCCAATCTCACCACTTTCATCGGCACCGGCTGCATTGAAGTACCTAAAACGCACGGATCGGAAATTATAGGCTTTGGCATAATCAGTTAATATATTTTCTATCATCAACTTACTATAGCCGTATGGATTTATGGGAATAGTAGGAGAGTTCTCATAAATATAATCCGCTTCAGGGATGCCATAAACTGCGGCGGTGGATGAAAAGACAAATTTAGTTACGCCGGATGTTCGCATCGCTTCCAAAAGATTTAAGGTGCCAATGATATTGTTATTGTAATAACGTGACGGGTCAATAACAGATTCCCCCACCTGTGAGAAGGCCGCAAAATGCATCACGGCATCAAAATTGTGGGAGGAAAAAAGACGGTGCAAATCTTGTTTATTGAGTAAATCACCAACCACCAATTCGCCGTATTTCACGGAATCTGCAAATCCTGTGGATAAATTATCAAAGGTTACGACATCGTAACCCTGTTTAGATAATATTCGCACCATATGAGAGCCGATATATCCCGCGCCGCCACACACCAGTATTTTTGATTTAGACATATATTATTTCTCTTTTTCTATGACTTATTCATGTTGAGTGGGGTATTTTTGTAAGTAACTATAGTATTTTTGACCTTTATTCATCAAATAAAACTTATCTAAATCAGTATAAAAGGGGTTTTCGCTATCAAAAAAATTAGGGACAGGCTTCATGAGTAATCTGGATAATAGCGATCTAAACTGGTGCTCAACTTGCCCATATACGAAGAATTTATTGGTTTTAAGGCGCCCGGATATTTCAGTTAATATGAAGTTATTGATATCTTCCAATAATTGAAAAGCCGGCATTTTATCTTCAAATAAACAGTTGTGGAAAACTGAATATGTATCGTTCTTTAAACCTTTGAACCATTCCAGACGCCGATTATGTGAAGGTAAATAATTTCCTTTAATCATCGAAATATACATAACCAAGTCTCTGGAAGCCTTCCTGAGTGCTTTTCTTAACTTATCCTCATCCGTTATAGATTTTCTGAATTCATGCAAATCAATGAACCTGTTTAAAAGGATTCTATTTTGCTCGATAGAGAAATTTTTGGACTTTTTATAAGCTTCAATAGCTAAATTCAATTTCTCACCGCCAAGTTTAGCGGCCTTTGCCTCAAATAATATCATGCTGTTTGTAAAATGATAACGTAGTCTGGACAGCGGCCAGACCTCAATCTCTGATTTTTTGATATCATACTCACCAGAAATAGCATCGTGAATGATATCCACATAATGGCGGGTATTTATAAATGGGAGAATGCTTACCAGTGCTAATTCGATATCAGAGATCATCACGCGTTTTTTGGAGGTTTCATCAATCGTATATCGATACTCGTCTCTGGCTACACTGCCAAGACATATTATCTGCCCCTTAAAATCACTTAGCGATTCAATTTTTTCAGATAAACGCATATTTTTGACTTCCAAAGCCCGTCACGGATTAATTAAGTTAGAAACATATATATATTAAGGCATGCGAAAGCCATTGCCGACAATATTATTGTCATAAATTGCCCAGCAGTTTTATTTCTGACCAAAGTTAAAGAAAACAAAATAATAATCAGGGGGTATAAAGAATAAAAATGCCTCAGTGTCAGAAACAAACCTGAGATTGCCAATACGGACATATAAGCAAGCACCATTATCAACAGGCCACGCGTATCTTTCGATTTAAATAATTGCAAGAAAGACCCAACTACGACTGATTTAACAAAAATTGCCAATATTATACCGTGGGATAACGCCAACCAGCTATATTTAAAAATATCACCTGTCGTTTCTCCCAGATAATAGGGGGTTAATAATACCCCCATCAATCCAACGGTAAGTAATATAGTCAATTGAAGAAAAATATTAGATGTTTGAACAGGCATTGTCGCGAAAACAACCTCTAATCGCGCTTCCCTGAAATACAGATTAAAGAGATCGGCCACATCCAATGTAACGAAAGCGACAGCCACCAAGGGTAAAAGTAATAATATTATTGATTTTTTCCGGATAAGAACAGCTGCGACCAAGGCAGAGTAGGCGATGCGGATTACAGCCATCATAGCTATGAAGATCGTTGTCGATTTATCCCGATTATGTATGTAAAGATAGGCTGAGATACATACCAAAAAACTTAAAAAAGTATCTTTGTATAAAGAAGATGACCAGAAGCTAACCTGAAGAGACAATAAGTAAGTTACAAGAGCTATTATACCAGCTTTGCTACTCTCCATTTTTTTACATATTTTATAGAGTAAAACACAATTGCCAGTGACAAATAATATATTGATGATGTAGCCCGAAATTAACGGCTTATCAAAAATATTAATTGTGCTCAGGAACGATGGCCAAAGATCATAAAATATATTTTTATAATCTCCGAATTGTATTATTTCCCCAAAATTGATCAACTTCAGATAATATCTGTAATCATCACCTGATTGTGAATAGACGAAATAATTGCTATGCCATAATTGTCGAAGGTAGAGTTGAAATAAGAATAACAGCAGGAATATTATCAAACTGGGTATGATAATTATATGTTTTTGCTCTCTCTTAAGCCGAAACACGCACCATATCAGAAGGGTGTATAGTGAAAAATGAACTATGGAAAAAAGAAACGGCATATCATTCCTAATTGCTCATTCTAATTGACATTGGAGAGCCGTGTCATAAACCAATCGTAGGCAGATAGCGTGTCCACTGGTGGCGTGTCATTGCTTTTACTATAAAATATACACTGGCTATTAGGATAGTGGGGTTTGTAGCCATGATATGATTTTAATTTCCTAAATCCAAAGAAATTAGGGTTAAAGCAGAAATGATCCTGACAAAGTGCCATGATATTGCCGAACATTTTGTCTGAAACATCATATTTTTTTCTATAGTCAGCGTCTAAGATATCGACACCACCCACATCAGATAAATATAGATTTACTTCATTCAAAAGCGCATCATCCTCACACCAGACATGGAGATATAGTGAATCCATAAAGTAAAATAAATCTTTCCCTATGCGCTTTGCAATATGATCAGGCCAGATAATTTTAATCTCATTCTCAGCATCAGAAATCCCATGATCTGAAAGGATTACAATGTCCTCATTCGGGTAAAGATCACCATATTTGACGGTTAGCGTTTCTATCGCTGTGTCGAGCCAGCTAATTTTCTTGGCCGTCTCATCTGCGTTTGCACCAAAATCATGACAAAGACCGTCGAAGCCACATAAACTTACGAAAACATTTTTATTTGGGCTATCATCATTCAGATGTTTCATAGTGTTATCAAAGGCCATTTCATCACGTTTGAAGAAACCTTCTTTAATACTATCTGCAATAAAACATGAAAAATTTTTCGTCTTAAGGAAGGTTTCCGGCTCAAAATCAGTTAAAGGATATTTCCCTATTCGCTTAAAGTAAGGTGTCATGGCGCTGGGAATATATGCCAAATTCATCTTAAATATCTTGTTTTGAAACAGCCTAACCAAACGAAATAACTTGCCTCTGGCGAATATTGAGATCGCTTTTTCAAATAAGGATTGTTTATTTGCGCGGCCCTTTTCAAGCCCGTTCCATGCGAATTCACCTAAATAACCCAACTCTAACGGTGTCTTCCCTGAAAAAATTTCGGCGTGCAGGTTTACACTATAACCCAATCGAGGAGCCATAGAGCCTTTATTAAAATACTTATCCAACAGCGGCAGTTTGTCCGAAAATACTGCTGGGAATGCATCTACAAAAATTATGAGCATTTTAAGATCTCTTCTTTAACTTTATCGGCGTAAACTAACGCATTAAACCGGCTAAGATATTTCTCCCGGGCATTTATAGCGAGGGTATCAATATCTGCGTTCATTAGAAAGTCCGATAATATTTCTGCATTTTTATCAGTCGTTTCATTGAAGGGGAGTATCACACCATTTTTGTGGTTATCCACCATCTCAGGTATGCCGCCCAGATCGGAGCCTATCACAGGCACGCCCAGTCTGAAAGCCTCGATGATTGAGGTTGGCAGTGGATCAGCTTCAGAAGAGAATTGTGCAATAAAATCAAATTGATCTAGCATTGTATCCACATTCTCAACCCATCCAAGAAACTTAACTTTATCCGTCAGGCTCAGTTTAATGACTTCAGCCTTGACCTCATCATAATATTTCTCGCTCACTGAATCTTCTGCACCACCTATATAGTATAATGTATAGTTTTTTTGTGATAGTTTGCTAAAAATTTTTAGGAAGTCCAATTGACCTTTCCATGTGCGAAATGCTGAGACATAAGCAATTTTATAGGCGCCCGGGTCACTATGTTTCACGATTTCAGGCGTCGGGTTATCTTCTTCTTTAGGTAAATCAGGAAGGCCGTTATATATTTGAGAAATTTTTCTCTGATTGATATGCCAGTGTTCTTTTTTGGTCGCGCAACTAACCGTTATGCAGCTGTCACAGAACAGAAAAATAATAAGTTCAACCATAGTTTTCTTATAAACATTGCGCTGAAATCCATGTTCATAAAAAATTGTGCGGGCAGAGGAGCCACAAATTATTTTAATAAAAGGGCTTAGTAGTAGCGCCCGTTTGTTGTTTAAAATAATGGTAACTTTTCTTTTAGACAGCCAGCGATATTGCCACAATGTCTTAAAAAGAGCTCTCACGAGATCCTGTGGTTTATTCGCCCCTTCTATGTCAGTTTTATTTCCAGCCTGCGGAGCATGTGATAATATATTTTTTGAGCAAAATACCTTAATAACGCTTGGTGTTTTCTCCATGATTTTTAGAAGATTAAAGAAGATTTTTTCTGCGCCACTAAAATACTGTCCCACATTTATCATTATGATATTATTCATATTTCAGACATTGCCATTTATATGTTTTAATTAAAACTCAGCATCAATCATTGTTTTGATGCCATCCTTAAGCGTAACACTTTCTTTAAAACCAGCTTCACGTGCTTTGGTGGAGCTAAATTTGGTATTCTCACAAAATTTTCTTACTCTGATATAACTGATTTTAAACTTCTTTCTGGTCACGAATGAAATCAAATCAAAGAATCTCCCCCCCATAACCCCAATGAAGTATGGAATTCTTATTCCAATTTTTTCAGGCTTTCCCATGCATCCTTTTACAAACATGACAAGGTCATTCATGGTTAGACTTGGTTCTTCTGCCCAATTAAATACATGATGGCCAGAAGACAAAGTTCCACCCCATTTGAGTAGTCCGGCTATATTCTCAAGATACCCCATAGATTTCTGGTTTTCCCCATTGCCGATCATTGGGAAAAATCCACTCGAAACCTGTTTAAAGAGATTGTAAACATTCCCTCTATTGCCGGGGCCAAAGACAACGGCGGGACGAATAACAACAAGCCTGCGCTCAGCATCCGCCTCGACCCATTTTGTAAATACATCCTCTGCCTGAGCCTTACTCTTCCCATAATGATTGAAGGGATTAATAGGATGATTTTCATCCGCCGTT
>JAGLJX010000200.1 GCA_023142175.1 Emcibacter sp. | reverse complement strand
GTGAAGAAAAGCCAAAAAACAACCGCCGCACACGTGGTCGGAAGAGACCTTCGGAGGACAATGCACAGCAGACATCCCCCAATGATGGCGAAAGTAAAGACAGTGTCGCGCCGGAAAAGCAGGCCGAAAAAAAATCAACCAGACGGCCCTATCCGCCACAAGCAAGAAGCAGACGGAAGAAATCAGAAGATACTAAATCTGATTCCAAGCCAGAAACTAAGTCAGAACCCAAAGCCAAACCAAAGTCAGAGCCTACTGTAAAAACAGAAGCCCCTAAGGACACGGGACCGAAAAAATCCGGTTGGTGGCAACGCACCTTTGGCTAAGGAGCGGCATGACAGGATATCAATAATAAGGCTCGGCATATTGCCGGGCCTTAATTTCATCAAAATAGCGCCTTATACTTATCTGTTCATCCTGCGTTTATATGGAGGCACTATGATCACCCAATTGTTACAAGAAAACGGGTTAATCCATTTGACGAATGAAAATACAATGATAACGTGATGCTATGATTAAAAAATCCAGTCTATATCGCTCCCGAAATATTGCCTGCCAGATTCTCTGCATGGCAATTATACTAATTTTATGTCTGTCTGATTATAGCCATGCCAAAAGAAAATCCGGGCTTGCAATCCTGCGGGACGCTGAAATTGAGCGTACTATCCGGCGGCTGGCAGAACCCATTTTTAAAGTCGCCGATCTGGATAAAAATTCTGTCAGCACTTATCTGATCAATGATAACAGTTTGAATGCATTCGTTGCAGGCGGGCAGAATATATTCATTCACTCCGGCCTACTAATTCAGGCAAAAGACGCTAATCAGGTCATTGGCGTTATTGCCCATGAAACAGGCCATATCACCGGCGGTCACCTGTCGCGTTTTTCCGATGGTATTAAAAGTGCTACTGTTATGACATTGCTCGGCGCGATATTGGGTGCCGCAGCCATTGCCGCCGGGAACGGTGATGCGGGAATGGCCCTAATTCTTGGTGGTCAGCATATTGGTACAAGAACTTTCCTGAAATATAGCCGGACACAGGAATCTGCGGCGGATCAGGCCGGACTGACCTTCTTAGAGAGATCCGGCCAATCCGGTCGGGGGTTAATCGGCTTTCTGGATTATCTAGGCGATCAGGAACTTATGACAGCCCGGTATAGGGACCCTTATGCGGGTACCCATCCGGTCAGCGGGTTGCGCATATCAAAACTGCGGGAACGGGTAGAAAGTTCCGCCTATCTCGATACGCCTACAGACCCCACTATTGAAAATGATTTCAAACGGCTTCAGGCCAAGCTCTATGGTTATTTAAAACCACCCTATGCCACCCTTAATAAATATCCGGTCAAGGATCAGAGCCTCTATGCAAAATATGCCAGAGCATTCGCATATCATAAAAAGCATGATTTGAAAGAGGCCATAAAAGAGATAGATGAACTGCTGAGCTTTTACCCCAATGATCCATTCTTCTGGGAAACCAAAGGGCAGATATTATTTGAAAACGGTTTTGTGAAAGATTCAATTGGACCCTACCGCAATGCCGTAAAAAATCTTCCTGAAGAAAATTTAATCCGCGTTTCTCTGGCCCAGTCCCTGATAGCGTCTGAAGATAACAAATATCTGGATGAGGCGATCACACACCTTGAATTTGCCATATCCCGTGATCCGAAGAATGCATTTGCCTGGCATCAGGCCGCAATCGCCTATCACCGTAAAGATAATGAGGCTATGACCTATTACACGACGGCAGAAAGATTTCTGCTGGTCGGAAATCAACGGGGTGCTATGATTAACGCCAAACACGCGGTTGATACTTTACCCAAGGATACAACACAATGGATCAGGGCGCAGGACATTCTTGTCGTTACACAGGATAATATGTCTGACAAAGAACGTAAAAAACAAAAAAATAAGAAAGTGAATTAAACCTCATGTCTCGATTAATAAAAATAGCCGTACTTACTTTTTCCGCACTGACTTTTCTGATGATAAATTCATCAGCTCAATCGGCTGAAAATGACTTTTCCGCAAAACAAAAGCAGGAAATAAACCAGATGATCCGGGACTATATACTTGAGCATCCCGAAATATTACCTGAAGCCATTGAAATACTACAAAATCGAGCCAAAACTGCGGCACTTGTAAAAAATCATACCGCACTTTACAAGGATGGGTTCAGCCATGTGGGGGGCAATGTAAATGGCGATATCACCATAATAGAATTCTTCGATTACAACTGTGGCTATTGCAAACACGCCCTCGACACAATAGAGAAATTGAAACAAGAAGATAAAAACCTGAGAGTAATTTACAAAGAATTCCCTATTCTTTCCGAATCCTCATATACCGCCGCCAAAGCAGCTATGGCGGCCATAGAACAGGGGAAATATGAAAGTTTTCACATCGCATTACTCCAGAATACAAAAAAATTAACGGAAGATCGCATCTTTGAAATCGCGCGGACGGTAGGTCTTGACGAACAAAAATTAATCAAAGATATGACCAGTCCTATCATGGATCGGAATATAAAAATTAATCGCGGTCTTGCTGATACCCTGGGCATAAATGGCACGCCGGGATTCGTCATCGGTACCGAAATTATACCGGGTGCTCTACCTTACGAAGAACTGGTTAGGTTAATCGAAAAAGCCCGTAAACAGGCTGCAAAGAATACTAACTGACTATATCAGTCCCGCCAGCGGCGATGAAGGATCAGCGTAGAGTTTTTTCGGCATTCTTCCGGCATAATATGCAAGCCTTCCCGCTTCCACGGCGAGCTTCATGGCCCGCGCCATGGCTATGGGGTCACCCGCTTCGGCAATGGCGGTATTCATCAACACACCATCACAGCCAAGTTCCATTGCCACCGCCGCATCAGATGCCGTACCCACGCCGGCATCGACAAGAACCGGCACGTTCGACTGCTCAACTATAAGCCTGATCTGTACCGGATTCTGAATACCAAGGCCGGAGCCGATTGGCGCCCCAAGTGGCATAATGGCGCAACATCCCAAATCTTCCAGCCGCTTCGCCATGATCGGATCATCACTACAATAAACCATCACTTCAAAACCCTCTTTGATAAGGACTTCAGCGGCATGAAGTGTTTCTATCATATTGGGATATAAGGTCTTCTGGTCGCCAAGAACTTCCAGTTTCACCAGCTTCCATCCCCCCGCCTCACGCGCAAGACGCAGGGTACGTATCGCATCATCCGCACTGAAACATCCGGCAGTATTTGGCAGATAAGTATATTTTTTCGGATCAAGGTAATCCACTAGCATGGGCTGCGTCGGGTCCATGACATTAACCCGGCGTATAGCCACGGTGACAATTTCAGCACCAGAAGCTTCTACCGCACGGGCGGTTTCCTCAAAATCCTTGTATTTTCCGGTTCCCACGATCAGGCGCGAAGTAAAATCCGTTCCGGCAATATTAAATGTGTCTTTAGTCATATTATTTCCCACCCCCGATAAAATGTACAATTTCCAACCTGTCGCCCTCAATGAGCTTCACATTCTGATAAGTTGTTTTCGGCACAATTTCAAGATTTCTTTCAATAGCAACCTTGGTAGGGTCAAGATTCAGGCCCTGCAACAGTTTGACAAGGCTCTGACCTTTCCCAATTTCATGGGGGTCGCCGTTAATAGTAATTTCAATCACGATATTCAATTCCGGTTATGACTATGCAGATTTAACTCAATCCTTTATAGTTCACAAATATTCCACGTCAAATGTATATTCGAGGTTTTCAAAGCGAACGTAAACCTTTATATATTGCGGTAATGAATTATAAAAAATACGGGTAGGCATGACTGAAAGCAGTAAAAAAAATATTCTCGTTCTTAATGGGCCTAATCTTAATATGCTGGGGACAAGGGAGCCGGAAATTTACGGTACTGAAACCCTTGAGGATATTAAGAATAATATGGCCTCATATGCAGAAAAACTGGGGTATGCCATTGATTTTCGCCAAACCAACAGCGAAAGTGAACTTGTCGGCTGGATTCAGGCAGCTCAGGGCAAAACTTCTGCAATTCTACTGAATGCCGGGGCGTTTACCCATACGTCCATAGCCATAATGGATGCCTTACAAGCGGTGGATATGCCGATCATTGAAGTGCATCTATCCAATATTTTCAAACGGGAAGAATTCCGTCATCATTCCTATGTTTCACCCGCAGCAAATGGTGTAATCTGCGGATTCGGGTGCAATAGCTATATACTGGCACTGGATGCCGCCCATAATATTTTGAGTAAAGTTTAATAATAAAGGACTGTTATATATGTCAAAAATGTTTGTAGATCAGGATGTTATCCGTGACTTGGCAACATTACTAAATGAAACTGATCTTAGCGAAATTGAGGTTCAGGACGGGGAAAGAAAAATCAGGGTTGTCCGGAATTTAACAATCGCCGCCGCACCTGCCCCCGTAGCACCGGCAATGGCCGTAGCGTCACCTGTTGCCGAGGCTGTTGCTGTTTCCGACAAAGACCACCCCGGCGCGGTAACATCCCCGATGGTCGGCACGCTTTACACGGCGGCTGATCCCGATAGTGGGGATTTCATTAAGGTTGGTGATAAAGTTGCCGCGGGTGAAACATTGATGATCATCGAAGCTATGAAGGTCATGAATCAAATTCCGGCGCCAAAGGGCGGCACAGTCACGAAAATTTTAGTGGAAAATTCGCAGCCGGTTGAATACGGCGATGTTCTGGTCATAATCGA
This sequence comes from Emcibacter sp., assembly GCA_023142175.1. The sequence continues at coordinate 262 of JAGLJX010000200.1, read as the reverse complement.
ATAACGGACACCATATGTTTGACAAAGTTTTAATTGCCAATCGCGGTGAAATAGCCCTTCGCATCCATCGCGCCTGTCAGGAAATGGGTGTTGCCACCGTAGCTGTGCATTCCACGGCAGATGAAGATGCCATGCATGTTCGTCTGGCCGATGAAAGCGTTTGTATAGGCCCACCGGCATCCAAAGACAGCTATCTGAATATCCCGTCCATCATTTCTGCCGCAGAGATCACAGGAGCCGATGCCATTCATCCCGGCTATGG
>JAGLJX010000020.1 GCA_023142175.1 Emcibacter sp. | reverse complement strand
TGGAAGCCCCCTTTTCTGCGCGGCCTTCGGTTACGGTTTCTCCCGTAGAAAAGGTCAGCAATTACGCCATATTTGCATCCCTAGATTATGACCTTTCTGATAAGCTGACCGCAACATTAGAGATGCGCAGTAATTGGGATGAGATATCAATTGAGCCGGAATCCGGGGTGCAGTCACAAACTTTCAAAAGCACCACACCGCGCTTCGCCCTGAACTACAAGATTACACCGCAAGCCAGCATATATATGACCGTTGCCAAGGGCACAAAACCCGGTGGTTTTAACGGTGACTTATACGGAAGCAGAGTTCCCGAATCCGAACGGACAAGATTGGCTGATTTCCTGATCTACGCCGAGGAAAAGGTCTGGAATTATGAGGTTGGTGCAAAAACTAGTCTGTTGAATGGTAAGGCGAATTTCAACGTTGCTGCCTTCTACATTGACTGGACCGAGCAGCAGTTGACTACATCCTTTCCCGTGATCGGGCATCGCCGTGCGCGGCCCTTGATACATAATGCGGGCAAGACTGAAATATGGGGTTTTGAGGCGGAATTACAGGCCCGCCCAAATGATTATATAAAAATTTCAGCCAGTTACGGATTTGTAAATGCAGAATTCATTGAATTTGAAGATGAAACCCATGAACGCCTGACCGGAGATGCCTCTGTGGCGGGAAACCGTACACCGCGTGCGCCGAAGCATACTTTTAATCTATCCTCGCGTTTTACTTACCCCATCAATGACGGCATGGATTTCTTCCTGCGCGGTGAGATGAGTTATAAATCCAGCCGGTTTGTTCAGGTTCATAATCTGGCTGTTATCGGGGCGACTACTAAGGTTAATATTCATACCGGTCTTGAATGGCAGGATGTGCGGCTGAGTGTATTTGTCAAAAACCTGTTTGATGATGATACACCCGCAGATGTGACACGGTTTTTTGATGCGTCATTGCCGACCCTGCCACGAGCTTTCCTTATTACCCTACCCAAAAGCAGACAGTTTGGGGTGAGTATAAATCATGCTTTTTGATTTACCCGAACACGCCAGTGATAATTATCACCGGATGTAACGCGTCCAACGCTCATATGGGTGGCAATAACTTTGCGCCAGCCGTCACTTGAATTTGCTTTCGTCATATGTGGGGTTTTGCCATGATGAAAGGTCACATCACCTTTCTCTATGGGGCAGATTACAGTTCTTGACCGATCAGGCTGACAATATAGCAGGTCGCTTTGTGTATGCTCTGGTCTGGTATGTTCTAGTATGCCGTCCAGATGTCCTTTGTCGATAAATTGCATACAGCCATTGGATTCATCTACGTCTTGAAAAGGTAGCCAACAGGTAAGGCCCATATCATCAAGGTTTCTGCCCCAGTATCCTTCATCCTGATGCCAATATGTTTCCGCGCCGTCATGAGGTGGTTTGGCCAGATATTGACTATACCAATATTCAACAGGTTTTCCAAAGAGGCTTGAGGAAAATTCTACTATCCATATACAAAATTTTTTCTGTGTAATATCAGCAATTACATGTTCCGGCTTGGCTTGTATAATCTTGAAGTCTCGCTCATCACGGGATTTGCCTTTTTCCCATGCCCAGTCCTTGGCTAGCTCGTCTTTACGGTGAATGAGTTCCTGACAAGTTTCGTCCAGATAGTCGACTTCCGCTATATCGATGGCATTTTTGACAACCAGATATCCATGGGTGCGAAAAAAGTTGATTTGCGCTTGCGTTGCCTGAGAGTATGACATTATGTTTCTCCTGTATGGTAATTTTAATACTACAGGAAAAAATTATACAGGCTTTTGTCGCATCTTTAAAAGATGCGCTTTACAAAATAGAAGATGTATAATAAATATATCTTTTAATTTATAAATTTGAATAAGAGTATTCAGTATGTCGCAATCAGATTCCAAAAATTATGTGCTATTTTCCGCAGGCTTCAGAATATTTTTTCCATTGGCGGCATTGTCGGCGGTGATCATGTTGTCCTATTGGGTTTTATTAGTTGCCGGATTGGTTGATTTTCTACCATCGCACTTCTCTCCGGCAAGCTGGCATCAGCATGAAATGATATTTGGCATGGTTGTGGCTGTGATTATCGGCTTTCTCTATACCGCCGTGCCCAATTGGACCGGACAGCCCACCCCAACGGGAATGAGGCTGGCTTTATTGGGATTGATCTGGATATTGGGTCGCATTACGGTGTTTTTCAGCGCCAAGCTACCGATCTGGATGCCGTTGGTTGTGGACGGGGTTTTTCTGCCGCTGGCTATACTCGGCATTGTCGGTGCGCTTGTTAAAGCCGGTAATAAACGAAATTATTTTCTGCCGGCAATGTTAATGCTTTTTGCTGCCTTGAATGTCACCAGCCATATGGCGGTAATTGGCTGGATTGATTTTGAGACGCGGCAATTATTTCTACCTGCCATGCTGTTCATAGTATTTCTGATGAATGTGATAGGGGGACGTATTATTCCCAGCTTCACCTGCAGTAAATATCCGAGCATTGAAATATCCGCGCCCGCCGTGCTGTTGCCGTTATCTGCCGTATCAATTGCAGGGCTGGCGGTGGCGTTTCTCAGCAATGCGGATGATGCGGTCATTGGTGGCATAGCTTCTTTTGCGTGTTTAGTGACACTAATCCGAGCCTTTAGCTGGAAAGGGTGGAAGGTGGTCCATGATCCGCTGCTCTTCATACTACATCTGGGTTATTATTGGCTTCCGGTGGGGTTTTTCCTAATCGCTTACGGCAGTTTTATCGATGAGACATTTCTAAGTCATGCCATGCATGCCTTCACGGTCGGGGCGGTGGGATCACTGACATTAGGTGTCATGTCCCGTGCCACATTGGGCCATTCCGGCTTGCCGCTGAATAATGAAAAAATCCTGACGGTAATGTTTGTATTCATTAACCTTGCCGCCATCAGCAGGGCAATATTGCCCCTTGTGTTGGAGGATGGCTATACGGCTATTTTCCAGAGCTCAGGAAGCCTTTGGATATTGGCTTACGGGCTGTTTCTGGTGCGGTTTCTGCCGATTTTCTTCAGACAAAAGAAACTGTTCTAATCAGGCTATTTAGCGAATTTAAAATCTTTAAATATTTCGCGCAGATCCCGTTTCTGGGTTTTGCCCGTGGCGGTATGGGGCATTTCTTCGATGAAAACCACATCATCCGGCGTCCACCATTTGGCGATTTTACCATCCAGATAACCAAGAATATCTTCCTTGGTTGGGGAGGTTCCGGGTTTGGGCACGATGATCAGCAGGGGCCGTTCCTGCCATTTTGGATGGGCGATACCAATGACAGCGGCTTCGGCCACATCCGTCTGACCCAGAGCAACATTTTCAAGGTCAATGGAGGAAATCCACTCCCCGCCAGATTTGATAACATCCTTTGACCGGTCAACGATGGTCATATAGCCGTCCGGATCCAGAGTGGATACATCGCCCGTATCAAAATAGTCTTCATCGTCCAAAATGTTAAGATCGGGCTGTCTGAAATAAGACTTGGCAACCCATGATCCGCGAACCATAAGCCGGCCAAAGGCAACCCCGTCGCGGGGCAGCTCAT
>JAGLJX010000002.1 GCA_023142175.1 Emcibacter sp. | reverse complement strand
AACGGCAATGTGACAGGAATTGTTGAGCGCCTGCAAAAAGAAGGTCTGGTAAAACGTTGGGTTCTGCCCACAGACCGTAGAATATACAGCGTTGGCCTGACCCCCAAGGGGCGAACAGAATTTAAGATAATGGCCGACCGTCATAAAGAATGGATCGGGGATATTCTTGGCGGAGTGGATGAAGAAGACCTCGCCCCGGCAATTCAGATGATGGACCGGATGCGGGACGTTCTGAAAGATCGAAAAGAAAACCGACAAAAAAAGCAAAAAGAAGGGTAATAAGATGAAATTAGCGGGTTTGAAACCAAAGCATTTTTTATGGGAAATGAAAGGTGATGTCGCCGTCATTCGCCTCGACAGGCCTGACCGCAAAAACCCGCTGACATTTGAGAGTTACGCCGAACTTCGTGATACCTTCCGCGATATGGTTTATGCAGATGATATTAAAGCTGTGCTTTTTGCCAGCAACGGCGGCAATTTCTGCTCCGGCGGTGATGTACATGACATTATCGGCCCGTTAATAGACAAAGACATGAAAGGTCTGCTGGATTTCACCCGCATGACCGGCGATCTGGTCAAGGCCATGATCAATTGCAAAGTGCCTATTATCGCCGCCACAGACGGCATATGCGTCGGTGCCGGTGCGATGATTTCACTGGCGTCGGATATTCGTTTTGCCACACCGGACTGCAAGACCGCCTTCCTGTTCACCCGTGTGGGTCTTGCGGGCTGTGATATGGGTGCCTGTGCCATGCTGCCCCGCGCCGTGGGTCAGGCCCGCGCCGCAGACCTGCTTTATACCGGACGGGCCATGAGCGCGGACGAGGGCGAGCGATGGAGTTATTTTAACCGCATTGTATCGGCGGATGACCTCTTTGATGAAGCATTGAAATATGCCACCCGCCTTGCCGACGGCCCCAATTTTGGCCATATGATGACCAAGACCATGCTGGCGCAGGAATGGAGTATGTCTCTGGATATGGCTATAGAAGCCGAGGCCCAGACTCAGGCCATATGTATGCAGACCGAGGATTTCCGCAGGGCTTACGAGGCCTTTGTCGCCAAGGAAAAACCCGCCTTTGAGGGGGATTAATCATGGATCAGACTTATCTAGACTGGCCGTTCCTTGACGCACACCACAAGACACTCGCGCTCGAACTGGACGCTTGGTGTACGGAAAACCTCACCGATATTTCCCATGAGCGCGAAGATGCCGATCAGATGTGCCAAACACTGGTAAGCAAATTAGGGGCCGCTGGCTGGCTGCGCTATGCCGTACCCAAAGCCTATGGCGGCGCGCATGATAAACTTGATGTGCGTTCCCTGTGCCTGATCCGGGAAACGCTGGCCCGCCATGATGGCCTCGCCGATTTTGCCTTCGCCATGCAGGGTCTGGGCAGTGGCACAATATCGCTGTTTGGCTCTGAGGATCAAAAGACAGAATATCTCACCGCCGTGGGTCAGGGCGACAAGATCGCCGCCTTCGCGCTGTCGGAACCGGATGCCGGATCAGATGTTGCAGCCATGGCCACCAGCTTCCGCGAAGACGGCGACGAACTTGTCCTGAACGGCTGCAAGACATGGATTTCCAACGGTGGAATTGCCGACTATTATACGGTCTTTGCCAGAGAGGAAGGCACATCAGGTTCTAAAGGTATTTCGGCGATCATAGTTGACGCTACAACCACGGGGCTTGAGATTGCTGAAAAGATTGAAGTGACCGCACCGCACCCCTTAGCCAAGCTGAAATTCACAGAATGTCGGGTGCCGAAATCTGCGTTGATCGGTGAGCAGGGACGCGGTTTTAAGTATGCGATGGCAACCCTCGATATTTTCCGTACCACCGTTGGCGCAGCGTCCATGGGATTTGCCAAACGAGCCATGCATGAGGCCATGAAGCGCGCCACGAGCCGCCATATATTCGGCGCCCCCATGACCAATCTTCAGATCATTCAAAGCAAGCTCGGTGATATGGCGCTCAATATTGATGCCAGTGCGCTGCTGATTTACCGGGCGGCATGGGTCAAGGATTGTGTTGCCGACCGCGTCACCCGCGAAGCTGCGATGGCGAAACTTTATGCCACCGAAGCCGCCCAGAAGATCATTGATGATGCCATTCAGATTTTTGGTGGGCAGGGCGTGGTTTTTGGCGAAACTGTGGAAAAACTTTATCGGGAAGTACGATCTTTACGCATATATGAAGGCGCATCAGAGGTGCAGAAAATTATTATTGCCGGACAGGCCATGCTCCCCTATCAGACGGGTGAATAGCGATGTATGAAGACAAGTTTGCCAATCGTAATTTACCCGCACCGGATGCCATGCCGGATTTTATCCATGATTTGCCGGAACTTAATTATCCAACCTATCTGAATGCAGCTGTGGAATTGCTGGACCGTAATATCGCTGTCGGACGCGGCGACAAGATTGCAATCCTCACCCCTGACGAGAGCTGGACCTACCGCGATATTTATGAAAAATCAAATCAGATCGCCCATATTCTGGTAACAGACATGGGGTTGAAAAGCGGCAACCGCGTGTTGCTGCGTTCCGCCAATAATCCCATGATGGTGGCCTGCTGGTTTGCGGTGCTGAAGGCCGGCGGCATTGCCGTCTCCACTATGCCCCTGCTGCGGGCAAGGGATCTGGTACCGGTGATCAAAAAAGCCGAAGTTGCTTTGGCTTTATGTGACGAGCGGTTGAAGGATGAGCTTGAACAAGCAAAATCCACAGCTCCGGTTCTGAAAAACATTTTGTATTTCTCCGAACTCATAAGCCGTATGGCGAGCAAACCAAATGATTTCACACCAGTGAAAACTGCGGCGAAGGATGTCGCCCTGATCGCCTTCACCAGCGGCACAACCGGCAACCCCAAGGGATGTATGCATTTTCACGAAGACATCATGTCCATGTGTCATCTGGTCGGTAGTCGCCTGTTGGGCATCACAGAGGATGATGTGGTTATCGGCAGCCCGCCACTGGCCTTTACCTTTGGTCTTGGGGCGCTTCTGGGCTTTCCTTTTCATGTGGGCGCGACGACGGTACTTTTGGAGCAGGGCAGTCCGGATGCTTATCTGGAATCTATCGCCCGCTTCCGTGCCACATGGAGCTTTACCGCCCCGACCGCATACCGGGCCATGCTGGCGAATGTGGCCGACCATGACCTGTCCTGCCTTACGGCCTGTGTTTCCGCGGGCGAGCATCTGCCCCTACCCACATATAACGCGTGGGAGAAGGCCACGGGGCTTAGAATGATTGATGGTATCGGGGCCACAGAAATGATCCATATTTTCATTTCGGCCAAGGGTGATGACATCCGGCCCGGTGCCACGGGGAAACCCATCGTCGGCTATCAGGCCTGTATTCTGGATGACAATGACAAGCCCCTGCCCGCCGGAGTGGTGGGACGGCTCGCTATTAAAGGGCCGACAGGCTGCAAATATCTGGCCGACCCAAGACAATCAACCTATATCCGCAATGGCTGGAATGTGACCGGCGATGCTTACCGTATGGATGAGGATGGTTATTTCTGGTTTCAGGCCCGCGATGATGACATGATCGTATCGTCGGGCTATAATATCGGCGGACCGGAAGTGGAAGAGGCGCTAATGGATCATCCTGCGGTCAATGAGTGTGCGGTCGTGGCATCACCGGACGCGGCACGCGGACAGATCGTCAAAGCCTTCATCGTGCTGTCAGAAAATTTCACCGGCAGTGAGGCATTGGTCACAGAGCTTCAGACGTTTGTTAAAGATGCCATCGCGCCCTACAAATATCCCCGCGCTATCGCATTTGTTCACAGCCTGCCAAAAACCGAAACCGGAAAAATTCAACGGTTTGTCCTGCGTCAGCAGGAAGCTAAGCTTTAATTTCAACCATCACCGGCGCGTGATCAGAGGGTTTGACCCAACCCCGCGCTGCTTCCAATACTTCCATACTTGCCATACTGGCTTTCAGGGCAGGACTGGTCCAAATATGATCGAGCCTGCGGCCTTTGTCGGCGGCTTTCCAGTCTTTGGCCCGATATGACCACCAGCTATAGAGCCGTTCGGGTTCTGGGACAAAATGGCGCATCACATCAAACCAGTCGTGGGCTTCCATCAAAGTCATCATCTTTTCACATTCCAGCGGCGTGTGACTGATCACTTTCAGCAGCTTCTTATGGGACCAGACATCGCTCTCGTAAGGGGCTATATTCAGATCCCCCACCAGAATGTATTTACCGTCCTTGGGCAGATCACTTGACCATTCGGTCATTTCATCGAGAAAATCCAGCTTATGAGCGAATTTATCATTGACCGCCGCATCCGGCACTTCACCACCGGCAGGCACATAAAAATTATGCAGGCTGATACCGCCGGGAAGGGTCGCTTCAATATGACGGGCATCACCCTTCCCGCACCAATCGCGTCGGTCGGTATTTTCCAGCGGAATACGCGACATAATAGCAACACCGTTATAGGACTTTTGCCCAGCTATGGCGTTATGAATATAACCCCGTTCGGTGAAATATTTTTCCGGGAACATATGGTCCTGAACCTTGGTTTCCTGAAAACAGATCACATCGGGGACGTAATCTTCGACCAATTGGCCGACCTGATCTATACGTGCGCGCACGGAGTTTATATTCCATGTTATCAGCTTGATTTTTGCCATTATTATCCCTTAATAAATATCACTTAGAATATATTAAACGTATTACCCATCACCCCCAGCGGCCACCATCCGCCTTCAAACATCTGATATTTCAGGGTGAAAGGGTGATCATCATCAACCCCTGCGGCAATAACCAATGCGGCCTGATAGCAGGCCTGAACCCCTTCGCCAATAGCGGCTTTCATAAGTTCCTCGTCCTGTATGTCCCAGCGGTCAGCGGCCATCATCACCCCTTCACCGACATATTCCGAGGCCACACTGGTCACATTAGCCAACACCATTTCCAAAAGTTGGGGATCAATATTATCGGTGACCTCCACGATGAGCGCGGCCATAAGCTGTTGCTCCACCTCCCAGAACGGGCTGTTGAAATCATTGGTCTCCAATGTATAGCCCGCTTCCTGCCAGTCTTCCACTTGTGCCGCTGTGGCTTCGGGAAAACCAAGCGCATCAATATAGACACGCGCCTTTTCCAGCACGTCCTTTTCCAACGGTTCGCCCACATAACGGAACCAGTCCGTACGCGGGATCAACTTGGTAAAGCGCGATACCGAAACAAGGGTCGGATATTCCGTCAGCGCATCAATTTCAATTTCTTGCTCGTCCATATCCAAGAGTTATAGATCATTAATGCCGCCACTCAAGATAAAAAATTGCCCGGCCAGATTTCTGACCGGGCAGTTCTGTGCAATTAGCACTAGCAAGAGGAAGGGGGAGGGAAAACCTCTTGCAGCATAATCCGAAGCGACTACGATCTGAGGAAGAATGATCGCACATCAGCACATTCCGAACTATATATTAGATATAGGTAATGATTTCATATTTTCAAGGGCTGGCTACTATTGCGCGCATATTTACGGGGCGGGAGTCGGTCATGCAGATAACATCAACTTATTACTTTCTGCGCGGTCCGCGCCTTCTGGGGCGGGGGTCTTTGTAGGTGAACCGTTTTTTATCTATTGCCACATTATATTCAGGATTAACCAGAGCCACCCGTGTGGTATAGCCCTGCGCATCCACGCTTTCCCAAGCACGAAGCTCCATAGTGCTTTCTTCAAATATCAGGATGATATAGCCATATTCCTGACGTTTTGGATCAATCACCGGAACCTTCACAAGGCCGGCAAAGCGGATAATATCGGGAATTTCAATTTTCGAATCAAACTTAATCTCATCATCCACCAGAATACCAAGCGGGGTTTTCTTGATGGGCCAGCGGCTGACCTGCTTCACTTCATAATCCACAAAGGTGAGCAGTTTTCCGTTGCTCACCACTAGAAAGGGCGCATCTTCGCCGAAATCAAATCTAATTTTTCCGGGCCGCTCAAGATAAAGCATACCCTCTGCCACCGTGCCATCCGGCGCACGCTGAACGAAGTTGGCTTTCAGGGAACGGATGCTATTAAGGCTCCGCTCTATTCTGGCAAGGGTGTCGGCTTTTATGGCCTTATTCCCGGCCTCTGTTCTGGCTTGCTTTTGGGCAAGTGTTTCTACCACTGGCCGCTCTATCGCGTCCTCTTCTGCGCTCTGAGGTTCTTGCGCAGTGGCCACCATGTGACCCCACATGAAACATACCGTTAACAGGCTGATAAATATATTCTTCATTTTATTCTTACTTTATTATCACCATTTGGCATATAGCCTAAAGTTCAATTAGGGCAGAATTTTGGCCTTAGAAACCATGATCACCGCTATGATCTTCGATTAAAACTTCCCGTTTACCCACATGATTAGCGGCACTGACCACGCCTTCGCGTTCCATTTTTTCGATAATATTGGCGGCCCGATTATAGCCAATGGACAATTGCCGTTGAATATAGCTGGTCGAGGCTTTCCTGTCCCGCGCCACCACCGCCACGGCCTGGTCATAAAGCTCATCACCGCTCGATTTAGTCCCGGCAGGGGTCATCTGTGAATTTTGCAGGAAGGCACTGTCAAAACCTTCGTCCGGCTCTATGGTAATATTATCAAGATAATCCGGCTTGCCCTGTTTCTTAAGAGCCTTAACCACCCGTTCCACTTCGCTGTCACTGACAAA
>JAGLJX010000199.1 GCA_023142175.1 Emcibacter sp. | reverse complement strand
TGAACGATAGTACCGTCTTCTTTGCCGGTATCGGGGACTTCAAACAGGGCCTGATGCAGGTCGTAGCTGAATTTCTCGCCCAAGGGGTCAATCTTCTTGATGTTATGACGCTCAAGCATATTCACCAGCTCCCGTTCGGTCATTTCAATGCCTTCTACTAATGTCTTGGCATTGTCGCCAAGATCGACGTCCGCAGGAATACTATCCAGTGCGCGGCGCAGGTTATCGCCCACACTGAGCAGGTCGCGGGCAAAGGCAGTCATGGCGTAATTGGCGGCATCGGCTTTTTCCCGATCAGAACGGCGGCGCAGATTTTCTGTCTCTGCAACGGCACGTAGTAGCCTGTCTTTCAGGTCGGCGATTTCAGCAACGGCAACGACCAGCTTGTTGTCGTCCGGCATTTCCTCAACCACAGCTTCTTCTGTCGTTTCTTCTTCTACAGCATCCACTGGGGCTTCGTTTTCTGTATTTTCGTTTTCTGTGTTTTCAATATCGTCAGTCATAATTCTTTTCTCTAAAGTATTTTACCAATTACCTTGGCAGTATAATCCACAAGCGGAATAATCCGGGCATAATCAAGTCGTGTCGGGCCAATAACGCCGATCACGCCAAGGATATTATTTTTCCCATCCATATAGGGGGAAGCGATAACAGAAGAATCGGAAAGGGAAAAGAGATTATTTTCAGAACCGATAAAAATCCTCACCCCTTCGGCCTCTCGCGCACTTTTCAGTAGCTCTATGAGGTCCTTTTTGCTTTCAAGATCACTGAACAGTCGTCGGATGCGTTCCAGATCATGTATGGCGTCCATATTGTCCAACAGATTCGCCCGTCCGCGAATAATCAGATTGTCATGAGATACCCCCGTTGACTGGCTGCCGGCCCAGACTGCAAGCCCCTGTTCCACGATTGACTGGCTCAGGCTGTCCAGTTCGGCCTGTTGGTTCTTCAGTTCCTGTTCAATCTGATACTTGGCCTCGGCGAAGGTGCGCCCCACAAGGCGTGCATTGAGGTAATTTCCTGCCTGAATCAAGGCTGAAGGCGTCAGGCCAATGGGGATATTGATGATCCGGTTTTCCACATCGTCACCCTCACTGACCATCACTACCAAGGCTTGGCCGGGACTGAGATAAACAAATTCCATATGTTTTAGCGGTTGGTCGTTTTTTGGCGCGATAACCAGGCTGGCGCAACTGGACAGACCCGATAGCATCATTGTAGCGCGGGTTAGGATATCTTCCGCATTCTGCCCACTTTCCTGACATTGTACGCGGATCGTGGTGCGTTCTTCCTGCGAAAGATTACCCATTTCCAGCATACCATCCACAAAAAGCCTGAGGCCAATATCCGTGGGAACTCTCCCCGCTGATTTATGGGGCGAGAAGATCAATCCGCTGTCCTCAAGATCAGCCATTACATTGCGGATACTTGCCGGAGACAGGGGATCATTCAGCTTTTGACTGAGCGTGCGCGAACCCACCGGCTCACCCGTCAGGATATAGGTGTCCACAATCTGCCGGAATATGGTCCGGGACCTCTGGTTTAAATCTTCTATCAACATTTTCTCAATCCGAATGTAGGTAGTGCCAGACCATAGGTCAACGGGTATGGGTAAATAAAATTATGGACGCATGGCTGTCTTAACTGTAGAAGAAACCATAAATGTAATTAGATTTTTCAGGAGATTCCTTATGCGTCCTTCAGGCCGTACCGCAGACCAACTTCGTAATGTAACTCTGGAGATGGGTTTTTCAAAACACGCCGAAGGATCATGTCTGATCAAATTTGGTGATACCCATGTCTTATGCACAGCCAGTCTGGAAAGCAAGGCACCTTCTTTTCTGCGCGATACGGGCAAGGGATGGGTGACGGCGGAATATGGTATGCTGCCACGTTCCACACACAGCCGCATGGGTCGTGAGGCTGCGCGGGGCAAGCAATCAGGTCGCACACAGGAAATCCAAAGACTGATCGGGCGGTCCCTTAGGGCTGTGGTTGATCTGGAAGCTCTGGGGGAATGTCAGATCCGTCTGGACTGTGACGTGATACAGGCTGACGGCGGCACCCGTACTGCATCTATTACAGGTGCTTATGTGGCGATGGTTCAGTGTATGCAGAAAATGATAGCTGATGGCAAGCTAGAAAGCCTTCCCATTAAAACCCCTGTGGCGGCTGTTTCTTGCGGTATTTATAAGGGTATGCCGGTTCTTGATCTTGATTATGATGAGGATAGCGCAGCGGAAACGGATGCTAATTTTGTTCTGACAGGCGATAAGAAAATTGTAGAGATACAGGGAACTGCCGAGGAAGACCCCTTTACTGAGGAAGAATTCCTGCGTCTGATGCGTCTTGCGCGGATCGGGGTGGATCAGCTGGTTAAGTTACAGAATAAAGCTCTGGGACTATAATGCGAAAATTTGCCGCAGATAAACTGGTGGTCGCCAGCCATAATGCGGGCAAGGTGCGGGAAATTGGCGCACTCATGTCGCCTTTTGGTGTGAAAACGGTTTCTGCGGCTGATCTAAATCTTCCCGAACCTGTTGAGGACGGCGAGACTTTCGTGGCCAATGCGGAACTCAAAGCACGTAGTGCGGCGGATAAGTCAGGCCTGATTGCGCTGGCCGATGACAGCGGGCTTGTCGTACCGGCATTAGGGGGGCGGCCCGGAATATATTCCGCACGCTGGGCCATGAACCCTGAAACTAATGAAC
>JAGLJX010000198.1 GCA_023142175.1 Emcibacter sp. | reverse complement strand
TGTGAATTGAAATCACCGGACAATAATCTCACATGCCAATATATGGCACGCTCCATTTGTTTATCATCCTTAAGTTCTATAGTCATTTGCTTTACTCTTTTTCTAACTTATATTTTATCATAACGAATATGATTAATTTTTTTCAAAGCCTTTATCATATATTTTTCTACCATGCTTTTTGAAATTCCAACATGTGCAGCAACTTGTCTATGGCTTAAACCTTCAAATTTATGAAGCATAAATACATGCCTGCATTTCGGCGACAATTCTTTTAACAGGCTAAGAATTCCCTTTATACGCCTTCGTGAATCCAGTGTCCGGTCCGTATGGGGCATTTCCATTATCGGCTCACCGGATAGATAGGTTATATTTTCTTTTACCCAAGAGCTTTCCCGCGCCAGATCACTTTTCTTTTTTCGAATTGCATCAATTGACAGAGTATAGGCAATTTTAAACAGCAGCCCTTCAGGGTTCGCAATGTTTTCTTCAGGTTTATACGCCCTGAATTTGATAAAACATTCCTGTAAAACATCCTCTGCATCCTGTTCATTTTTTAATCTCTGTAGCAAAAAACGTTTAAGACCACCCTTTACATCCAAGTAGAGCCTATTTACCTCATCATCGCGTTTTATATTATAGATTTTAGCCAAATAGTTTCGCCTTTACCAAAACTAACTTTGATCGAAAATTCAATCCTACATATTAATAACGAAGCAGGAATTGTTTTACCTCAATATAATTTAGTTTCGCAGGCACTTAGCATTGGCATCTTTTGTTTCCCGTCAACGCATATGGTCATTAACATTACTTGCCGATATGGTTCCATCATTGGAAAACGCCCTAGATATAATCCATATACTGCAAAAAAATTTGCCATCAATTAATGATGGGGCCGATTATAGCATCCACAGTAAAGAGACCAACTATCAGTCCTCTGTCATTGCCCGCCTCATTACATCCGTAATTGGGCTCATGAAATATTCCAAAGCTGTACGTGAGCCTGCTTCGATAAGAATTTCCACTGGCATACCGGGTAATATTTCATCATCGGTTATACGGGCGAACTCCTCTTCCGAAATCGCTATTTTGGCCACATAATAGCTCTCTTGTCTGGCTTCATCCATCATGACATCTGCGGACACATCTTCCACTTTACCGGCGAGTTCCGGTGTTGTGCGCTGCCTTAGGCCAGATAATCTTATGCGCGCAGGAAGCCCAACTAAAACATTATCAATGTCGGTGACACGCACACGCGCTTCAACGACTAAACGGCGTTCGTCCGGCACAATTTCAAGAAGTGACGACCCCGGCGGCACCACACCACCGATAGTCCAGACATTTAACCCCATCACCTTACCCGCTTGCGGCGCACGAACAATTGTACGGTTCAGAACGTCAGCCATGGCTACGATCCGCTCCTGCACTTCGAAATATTGCTCCTGATTGGTCAGGATCATCTCGGCAATTTCCTGTTGGTGATCTTTTCGCAGCTGAATAATTTCAAGTTCGGCTTTCCCAAGTTCGACTTTTGCGGCCCCCATGTCGGCTTTTAATTTGCCCGCTGCTCCCATTGCCTGTGATAAAGATTTTTTCTGAGCAAGCAACCGGGGAAGCCCCACAAGATTTTCTTTATCCAGTTCTACAAGGCGCGAAAGCTCATCCTGAATATAGGAAATTTCATCATCCTTGGCTTTTTTTTCTTCCTCTAGCCCCTGCAGTTGCTCTTTAATTTGCACCACACGTTTTTTAAATATGGATATTTGCCCATCAAGCTGGGCCTGCCTAGCCGCGAAAAGATCATTTTGTATATCAATGAGCTGTGCCACACGAACGTTATTTTGCCGTGCAATAAGCTCCTTATTATAACTTACCTTATTGGCATTTTTGCGTTCAGAATTTAATCGGTCAAGCACGGCAAGATGATTATCATGACGGACCTGCAAAAGCTCATGCTGTGCCTTGCTCTGGGTATTATCCAGCTCAACCAGAATTTCTCCCGCCTTTACCTTGGCCCCTTCCCTGACATGAATAGCACTTACAATACCCCCCTCAAGATGCTGAATGGTTTTCCGGTTGCCCTCCACCATAATGGAGCCAGTGGCGATTATCCCTTCTGAGAGCGGTGCAAAGGCCGCCCATAACATGAAGCCGCCAAAGCCGATGATTACGGCCCACATACCAAATCGTGCGGCCTTATCAGCCTCACTTAACTTTGATGAGGATTGCAGCATTGGATTAGTCATGCGATTTACTCCCCGCTTTTATTTTATTGGGCCTGATCGGCATAACGGCGGAGGAAGGCTTCATGAATTGTTTCAAAATTTCATCGCGCGGCCCAAAGGAGGCAACAGTGCCTTCTTTAACCACAAGAACCTTATCTGCCGCCTGTAACGCACGGATATTATGGGTGATAATGACTATTGTCGTACCATTTTTCTTAAGCTCGTTCAGACATTGCCCAAGAGCCACCTCGCCTTCCGTATCAAGATTTGAATTTGGTTCATCAAGCACCACCAAGACCGGTGAATTATAGAGCGCTCTGGCAAGGGCTATCCTCTGGCTCTGACCGCCGGAGAGAAACATCCCCCCATTCCCAATGATAGTGTCATAATTCTGTGGCAGCCCCAGTATCAAATCATGGCAACCAGCAAGTCGCGCGGCCTCTACCACTTTGTCGGCATCAGCATCGGTAAATCGGGAAATATTTTCAGCGATGGTTCCGGGGAATAATTCTATATCCTGTGGCAGATAACCGATATATTGGCCCCGGTCACTATCATGCCACGCGGAAATATCAACCCCACCCAACCGCACAGAACCCCGTATGGCAGGCCAAACCCCGATCAAGTGACGGGCGAGGAAAGTTTTGCCGGCTCCGCTTGGGCCTATCATGCCGAGAAGCTCACCTTCTTTCAGTTCAAATGAGATGCCTTTAAGAATAGGTTCTTTTGCCTTGGGCAAGGCCCCAACAAGCCCGGAAACATTCAAATTTCCTTCGGGACGGGGCAGCGGCATTGGTTGATCTTTTTCTGCGGACTGATTAAGCAATGTAATCAAACGGCGGTAGGCACCCCTAGCGGCTACAACCTGACGCCATGCGCCGATGGCCTGCTCAACAGGTGCCAATGCCCGACCCGTTATGATGGAGGCAGCGACAATGGCGCCGGGTGTGATGGGCTGATCTAAAGCCAGATAACCGCCCGTACCCAGAATGATAACCTGAATGGCAATGCGTACTGCCTTAGTACTACCCAACAATATGCCGACACGTTGATTGGCTATCACCTGCAATTGAATGGCCGGATCACGCCGACCCGCCCATTTGCTCTTTAAGCCCGAAGCTATATTCATGGCCCGCAGGACATCGTTGTTTCTCAGAATGCTTTCGATAAAGCTATGGGATTGCATCTGATGTCCGGCGGATTTTTTCAAAAGCTCCCGCGAGACGACCTCTGTTGCGATAGCCAAACAGAAGATAATAACCGCGCCGATCAGAGCTACTAATCCCAACAGGGGATGAAGAAGCGCTACCACAATAATAAAGAAAGGGGTCCAGGGAGCATCAAAAAAAGCAAAAGGCGCGTTACTGGAAACAAATTGACGAATACTATCAAGGTCGCGGATACCCTGTCCGTTATTGTCGTTTTTTCTCAATGCGGCCTGATTAATAATACCTTCAAAGACATCATCCTTAAGATCACGATCAACATCTGCACCGGTGCAGGTCATAATGCGGTTGCGAACGACCTCTAACAATCCGAGCAGGCCAAGGAGGAATAATGCGATTATGGAAAGAACAAGCAGTGTGTCCTTGCTGCCGCTAGAAAGCACCCGATCATAGAGCTGCAGCATATATATGGGCGAGACCAATAGTAGTAAATTAATAATAAAACTAAAAGCAGCCACCTGTTTTGCGGCCCTTTTGACGCGCATTAGAACATCTTTTAAGAGGCTATCTTCATCTACTAATGTATCGGCCATCCCTCTAATCCCTTTATCGAAAACCCTTAGCCAGAGGATAACAAAATTAGGATTTTTTTCAATATAAATTTGGGCATTTCACCCCTAAAAAAATCTATTTTTAAAATAATGTGACAAGGATAGATAATTACAAGTTATTATCCGATAAGTGACTTGAAATAAAGGCTATTTTGTTGTAAATTTTGTATGTACTATTGGGCTTTATTTTGTCGAATAATATCATTTTCAATCTGAAAGGGGAAAGCAATGAAACAGGCACTGAAATGCATAGTAAGAAAATCTATATTGAGCATTATTATTGGAGCTTTTATGGGCATAATGTCCGTCAATGCAGAAGAACTTTCACTGATTGATGCTGTCAATGCGGCACTAACAACCGATGAGAGAATAGCCGCGGCACAATCAAATTTTCATGCCGC
>JAGLJX010000197.1 GCA_023142175.1 Emcibacter sp. | reverse complement strand
ATCGAAGTCCAGCAGGACTTATGGACTTTCGGACGAAATGGCGCGCGCGTAAGAAAAGCAGAAGCAGAAATTAACATCGCCCAATATGATCTCATTGCCACTCAACATGAAGTGATACTGGACACTGTCAAAGCATTCCTTGGTACGCGTGAATCCAAAGAAATTGCACTGGCCTATGATGATCATGTGGCAACTTTGAAAGAACTTCTCAAAGGCACAGAGGCCAAATCCAGATTATCTCTGGCGACTGCTACTGAATTAGCCCTAGTTAATTCGCGGCATCAGCAGGCTTTGGCGCAACAATCCATGGCCACTGTAGAACTAATGACCCATCGTGATGAATTATCAAGATTGGTTCAACGTAATTTCAGCAGCATAGCAAGCGCAGATAGAGACATGAACCTCATCCTGCCGAATAGCTTGGATATTACTATCAATGACGCGCTTAATAACGCCCCGGAATATTTGAAAGCCAATTATAAAATGGCTGCCGCCAAAGCAAAACTAGATGAAATAAGTGCTGAGAGATACCCTGCGCTGACTGCTACAGGACGTTGGGTAAAAGGGCGTGTTGGCGATTCCCCAACGGGCGACAAAGAAGTTATATTGTCCATGTCCATGCCACTTTATGATGGTGGCAGGGCCTCGTCAAAAATACGACAGGCCAAACATGATCTCTGGCGCACACGCCATACAAAAAACAGTATTGAGAGCAGAACAAAACAAAAAGCCAAAACCGCTTTTGTCACACTAAATTCTGTACGCCATGTATCAAGTTCTTGGCAATCAGCACTATCGGCAGAAAAAAAATCATTACGTGGTATTGAAAAAGAAGTAGAAGCCAGCCTTGCCGGATTACCCTACTTGCTGGAGGCTAAAGATAAAATGATGATGGTACGAATTCAGGCCATAAAAACCAAGAGCCGTGCGCACTTGGCCGAATTTGAATTACTGAACACAACAGGAGATATTCTTAATGCATTTATCTCATATGAATGAGTGCATAGAATACCCCCTTATTGATCTTGTTCTTTAAAAGATAAAATCATCAGTCGTTATATCAGTAGCTGCAATTCCCGTAAGGGTAATGCTGTTACCACTACCGTCTTCAATGAGCGTATCGCCACCCACATCCGTGATTGTCAAATCAGCAAAAACAAGCCCAGAATCACTAAAATCAATGAGGTCGATACCATCCTCATAATCCGTAATGATGTCATCACCCCAGTTATTGTCAAAGACAAAAACATCATCCCCCAGACCGCCGGTCATCGTGTCATTAGTTGCACCTGAAACAAGCACATCATCGCCATTGCCACCATTCAGTGTAAGTCCAGTAGTATCTGGGTCAACAAATGGGTCCGTTACAATGTCAAATACTGCAGGGCCGCCGGGTTGTGTGTTCAAATCATCTACCAATGTTGCCGCAGTTGTTCCGTCCGTTACCCAAAGCTCCTGACCAGAGAAAGTACCATCACCCAAATCGCCCTCGGCCAGTATGAAAAGCTGATTACCATATTGTGATACCTCACTGATATTCCCGGTCATCAGGATTGTGGCGTTAGCACCGTCCCAACTGAAGATGGAATCGCCGGTAAATACTACCAACTGCCCACCCATTTCGAATAGTTGAGCACCACTGCTCATGCCATATATTCCCGGGGTGCTGTCAAAAGCCAATGTCGGCGCATTAGTTCCATCATAAGACCATAGTTCATAACCCGTAGCATCGGTTCTTTTAATGAAATAGACCGTGTCCCCTACGGGTAGCACCGCGTGAGGTGATTGAACTGCAACAGAGGTAATCTGAGTTGAGCCATCGGTTTCATTATATTTAAATAACTGATTACCATCGAATGATGTCCAAGCCTTGAAATAAACGTCGCCCTGAAATTCAAATAATATAGCAGGAGAGGCACTGCCTGATGCCCGCACATTGATCATGGTTGGTGCGTTGGTGCCATCATAGACCCATAATTCTCTGTCATTACCAGCACCCGTCGCACTAAAATACAGTTTATCGCCGATTACGGTAAAATCACGTGGGCTTGAACTGCTGCTGCCAGCGTTCAGATCAAACATAGTTGGCGAATTGGTCCCATCATAAACCCAGAATTCCACACCCTCTCCACTCGCACCACTGCCAGAAAAGATCATATTACCATTAAAAAGAGCTGGATTAGAAATACTCGATGATAATCCGTTAAAATCAAATTCGGCATAGTTCGTACCATCAAAACTCCATGCTTGGGAACCCGTGAAACTATTAAAAGAATTAAAATAGAGTTTACCATCAAAAACAAACAAAGTGTTTCCACCAAGTGTGGGGCTGGCCTCCGTATCAGATGCGGGAGACACATTTGTTCCATCGAACTTATAGAGCCGGACAGATGATTCCCCGGGGGGAATAACGTAGAAATAAGTGCTACCTTGGTATTCTGTAAAGGTATATATATTGGCCTTCGTCAAAATATCCAGATCAGTACCTGTGAGCGGTGTGATAGTGGTTCCATCAGAGGAAAAAATTAGAGCGTCCGTTACGCCGTCACTTCCTGAAAAAATCACGTTACCCAAGGAATCCTCAAAAAGGATATCAATGTCTGAACTTGCCGTATTACCATAAGGATCACTGAGTGTTGTGAAATTTGTGCCATCGTAGATGACCTGAACATTGCTGTTGTCTGCACCCAATGTAAAATAAATCAGGCCGTCAACCTCCGTCGCATCAAAAAGTTCCGCCGCCAGACTGCCGCCGCCCAATTCTACAGGTAATGTTGGTTGACTGAAATCAGTTCCGTCGAAAATCCAAAAGTCGCCATCGGCGCTTTTAATTACCATCTTATCGCCGACCTGTTTTAGAGATCCGCCATAATGCACCCCAGAAAAAGGCTGATTAGCGACGG
>JAGLJX010000196.1 GCA_023142175.1 Emcibacter sp. | reverse complement strand
AGCTTGATGATATCCATGGTCGCCATGGCAAGGCCCGCGCCATTGACCATACAACCAATACTGCCGTCCAGCTTGATATAGTTCAGTTCATGCTTGGCCGCTTCCAGCTCCATGGGGTCTTCTTCATCAGGGTCACGCAATTCGACCACATCAGGATGACGGAACAGGCTGTTGCCGTCAAAACCCATTTTCGCATCAAGCACAACGATGTCGTCATCTGCTGTCACCACCAGTGGATTAATTTCCAGCATGGCCGCATCTTTCGCCATGAACGCTTCATAGAGGTTTGCAATAACCTTGGCAGCTTTTCCGGCAACCTTGCCTTCAAGTCCCAGACCAAATGCCACTTTCCGGCAATGGAAGCCCGACAGGCCCGATGCGGGATCAATGGAAATTGTAACGATCTTCTCTGGTGTTGATGCCGCGACTTCTTCGATATCCATGCCGCCTTCTGATGAGGCCATAATCGCGACCCGGCTTGAGCCACGGTCGACCAATATGCTCACATAAAGCTCATTGGCAATATTGCAACCGTCTTCGATATAAACGCGCTTGACTTCCTTGCCTTGCGGGCCGGTCTGATGAGTGACCAGCGTCATGCCGATCATTTCTCCGGCAATTTTTTTCACGTCCGCAATGGATTTGACAACTTTAACACCGCCACCCTTGCCGCGTCCGCCAGCATGAATTTGTGCCTTAACAACCCATATCGGGCCGCCAAGATCCTTGGCAATCTGTTCGGCTTCCTGTGCCGTATAGGCAACACCACCCCGCAAAGTTGGGGCTCCGAATGTCTTCAGCAGGCCTTTTGCCTGATATTCATGGATATTCATTTGTTTCTACCCTTTATCTCTAATTAAGCAAGTGATGGATCAATGGCCTTAACCGCGTCAATCAATCCCTGCACTGCGGCAACAGAATGGTCAAACCCGGCCTTCTCTTCATCGTTCAGGTTGATCTCTACAATTTTTTCGACGCCGTTTTCTCCGATCAATACCGGTACACCGACATACATGCCGTCCACGCCATATTCACCGTTCAGTTCCACCGCACAAGGCATCAGGCGGCGTTTGTCTCTTAAGTATGATTCGGCCATAGCAATAGCGGCTGTTGCCGGTGCATAATAAGCAGAACCAGTTTTCAACAGCCCAACGATCTCCGCGCCACCATCACGGGTACGCTGGATGATCTGCTCTAGCTTGTCATTTGTCATCCAGCCCATTTGCACCAGGTCGGGGATGGGAATTCCGGCCACAGTAGAATAACGCGCCAAAGGCACCATGGTATCGCCATGCCCGCCAAGGACAAATGCATTAACATCTTCAACGGAAACATTCAGTTCCTCTGCGAGGAAAAGCGTAAAGCGGGCTGAGTCCAGAACCCCTGCCATGCCGACAACTTTTTTCGCGGGCAGGCCGGAAAACTGCTGCAACGCCCAGACCATCACATCAAGTGGGTTGGTGATACAAATCACAAAGGCGTTTGGCGCATTATCGCGAATACCTTCGCCTACGGCCTTCATTACCTTCAGGTTAATGCCCAGAAGATCATCCCGGCTCATGCCCGGCTTGCGCGGCACGCCTGCGGTCACGATAACAACGTCAGCATCTTTAATGGCAGTATAGTCATTTGCACCTGTCATCTTGGCATCATAGCCCTCAACAGTAGAGGATTGTGCCAGATCAAGAGCCTTGCCCTGAGGCAGGCCTTCTGCGATGTCGAAAATGACCACATCGCCCAGTTCCTTAAGTCCGGCCAGATGGGCCAAGGTGCCGCCGATTTGTCCGCCGCCGATCAGCGCAATTTTTTTACGTGCCATTATGATTTCACTCCTGAATTAATTTATTAAATTAGACTAGATATCCTCGTCATTCGCTTATAGTTTACAGAACAGTACACAAACAGTCTACCCTGCCCGTATAGATACAGATATACCCTAAGGATGTAGCGCGAAAAGACAGGACGCGCAACCATTATGTCACTTTTCTCCGCATTCATAAGCCATATTATATACCCAAGATTTACCGATCGGTTTATATACGGGATATTTTAAGCCCGATATACGTCCCTTTTTATACTTTGGTCACTTTTAGTAGAATTATCATAATATTTTATTAAACCGCATGACCTTTGGCCAAATATTCCTCGCTTTGCATCTCGATCAGGCGCGATGTGGTGCGCTGAAATTCAAAATACCCATGACCCTCTAGATAAATTTTCTCTGCTGCCACCTCCGCACAACAGAGAAATTTGACATTATTTTCGTATAACACATCGATGAAAGTGACAAAGCGTTTGGCTTCGTTCCTGTTTTCCGGGCCTAATCTGGGGATACCTACCATGATCACCGTATGATAATGCCACGCGATTTCCAGATAATCCGCCGCACCAAGAGCCGCACCGCATAATTTTTTAAAGGAAAAGACCGCTACCCCTTTGTCTGCCACGGGGACATGAATTTTCCGGCCCTGAACTTCCAGCTCCTCTGGCCCGACCTTGCTGCGGTCTGCCACTTCATGATCGGTCAGTTTCCAGAAGGCTTTCGATAAGGCTTTTGTCGCCACATCCCCCAGCGGATGATAATAGACCTGTATGCCTTTCATGCGTTCCATACGGTAATCTATGGGCCCACTCAGGCTTGACACGCCCAGCTTGTCCTTGATCATCGCGATAGCGGGCAGGAAGAGTTCGCGGTTTAGCCCGCCAATATAAAGATCGTCGGGCGGGCGGTTGGAGGTCAGCACCATCACCACCCCGCGCTCAAACAAATTGGTAAACAGCCGCCCCAGAATCATGGCATCGGTCACATCATGCACCTGAAATTCATCAAAACACAGCAGCAGACTGTTTTCTGCAATTTTAGCGGCCAGTGGCGGGATCGGATCGTCCGCATCCGTGCCATGAAGTTTTTTACGGGCCGCCCCATCCATATAGCGCCAGTCATGCATGGCCTGATGAACGTCCAGCATGAAGGCATGAAAATGCACCCGTCGCTTGGAGGTTATCGGCGCCGTGGCAAAAAACAAATCCATAATCATGGACTTGCCACGGCCCACATCACCATAAACATAGAGGCCCGTGGGGGGGACAGCCTTGCCATTACCGCTGAACAGACGCTGCCAGAAGTTATTTTTTTTAGATATTTTTTCTTCATAACCGACCAGATCATTATGGAGATTCTGCAATTTCTCTATGATCTGAGCCTGATGATTATCGGGCCTTAGCTCGCCGGAAGTGAGCATTTTTTTATATTGGCTTAAGGGATCGGACAAAATAAACTTTCCATAAATACCGTCAATTAATCAGTAACATGGAAATCTTTTCCCATCAATGCCACAAATTCGCCTTTACTTAACCTTCTGTCTATTTTAATAGAAACACTTAAATGCTTATATCGCGAGTTATCATGAAGACTTTTGAGATCACAATTTACAATGAAGAAGTACGGGAATCTGTTCGTACCGAACGAACCCACCCAAATTATGATGACGGGTGGGCAGACCAGCGGTTTCTACAGATCGAAGGCAAAGATCTGGACGATGTTAAAGAGACCATAAAGCGCCGCTACCCTAAACGCCGGGGCTTTGTAGTCGTTGAAATAATGGAATTGCCCAATTTTTCCTAATATTATTCCGATCCCCTTTATTTTAGCCCGCAAGAAGGGTCTCCGCAGGCACCCCCCAATCTTTATAAAGAAGCCGTGCCTGTTTCATGGATACGGATCGTTTTTTGTTGAGCACATCTGAAGCGCGGGATTTGCCGATCAGGGCGGCAAGGTCTTTCTGCTCGTACCCACTTTGGTCCATCACGAATAAAATGGCCGTCAGCGCATCGGGAATATCCACAGGATAGAGCTTTTCTTCGTAGGCATAAATCAGCGTGGTCAGAATTTCCAGTTCGTCACCTTCTGGCGTATTAAATTCTGCATCCATCAGCACTTCCGCACGCGCCAAAGCCACTTCATAAGAATCTGTGTCATGAATTGGTTTTATGTTTGTCATGGTCATACTCCAGTCGCATCAATTTTATCATAAGCCCCATGGGTTCCAATGAACCTGATATAGCCTATGCGGTAGGGGTAGTTAAACTGCACAATCAGCCTGTAGCTACCGCCGCGGATATAAAAAACCACCCGATTATTTGCAATGATGCTGGCCTTGGGTAGAGCGTCCTTAACATCCTGCGGACAGCTCCAGTCGGCCTTTTTAACATACAGCCACCAACTGTCCAACCCCCCCTTGGCCTTTGGATGTTGCCGACCAAAATCAACCAATTGTTTACGGGCAATGATCCTCATAAGGATATGTTCCCATTTTGGGAACCGTATGACTGGAGAAATTAAGGTAATAAGAAAATCAAGTTACTCTGACCCTGATTCCCCTTTGATCTGATTGATCCGCCGACCCCCTTGATCTTTAATATGTTAAGCCTGCAGCGCGACAATCTTCTTTTTCAATTCTTTTCCACCTATTGTAATTTGATTGGTCATTTGCTTGTAAATATGCAGCCGACACCATGCCTGCTTGAACACATATCTGAATTAAATCCCCCTGCGATTTTGCTATATTATATTGTCTGACTGAATCTTCTGCCACTTGGTTTTTTATTGTATCAAGACTATCAGTAGCTTGTTGTTCGAGTCCTCCACCAAAAAGATACCAAAAAATAATACCAAAAAATACTAGGCCTATTAGTGTAGAGAATACCTTATATTGACTGTTAGGATGCCCACATTTGGGGCATTTATCTGCCTCTTCTGATATTTCTCCATTGCATTCTTTGCATTTAATCATTGTCACCTCTATTGCTCCTTATTATCCATTATTGTAAAGATCAAGGGGGTCAGAGTTACTTGAATTTTTATTGATGGGGGATACTCCCCCTCCTCGTATTAACTCGGGCGGCCAGTCGGCCTTGCCTCACCCTCGCGGGTTCGGTTGCTGAACATCACTACTAACTACTGAATACTTACCCCTGCCGCTCAACCATCATCTTCTTAATCTCGGCAATGGCCTTGGCGGGATTCAGGCCTTTGGGGCAGGTGTTGGTGCAGTTCATGATGGTGTGGC
>JAGLJX010000195.1 GCA_023142175.1 Emcibacter sp. | reverse complement strand
ATGTCTAGCAGAATTAACAGATAGATTCAAACATCTCAATCAATTATCAGGAGAATGCCCAGAATGGCCAAAGGACGCTTCATATGTATGACGACCTGCCTCTTGTCTTTTGGCCTGATGTGTTTTTCCGCAATGGCCACAGAAAAAACAATTGTGGGTAAAAGCGGTTATCTGGTCCCGCGATATGTCTCTCTGGCTAAAAATACAGTCAATGTCAGAACCGGGCCGGACGGCAAATATCCAATTGTCTGGGTGTTTAAAAAAGCCGGACTTCCGGTCAAGGTCATTGCCGAATATAAAGATTGGCGCAAAATAGCCGATTCGGAAGGGGCTACAGGCTGGATCTGGGGGCCGTTGCTGTCCAGCAAACGAACGGCCCTGATCATTGCCGAAAGGCAAACGCTGTTAAAAGGGCCGGACAATATTCACCCCGCCGCCGTCATCGCCGAAGCCGGAGTCGTTGGCAAAATCCTCGCCTGCCAGAAAAACTGGTGCAAACTGGACCTCAATGGTTTTGAAGGATGGTTGAAACAGGGGAGTTTCTGGGGAACGCTGGACGGAGAAATAATGGATTAAGTCTCTTCGGCCACATGAATAATCACCTCAACCCGGGAAAATTTTTTGCCACGAGGCGCGTCGGGCAATATATTTATATTTATCGCCCCCGCCGGAACATCTTCCAGATGGCCTTCCTGTTCCATAAAATAATGGTGGTGGTCAGAGGTATTGGTATCAAAATACGTCCGGCCCGAATCCACAATCACTTCCCGAAGAAGCCCCGCATTGGTAAATTGATGCAGGCTGTTATAGATGGTGGCGAGGGATATATTGATATTGGCCCTTGCCACCTCATCAAGCAGAATTTCTGCAGTTACATGGCGATTGGGTCCGTCAAACAGTATTTTTGCCAAAGCTAGGCGTTGACGGGTGGGGCGCACCCCCGCTTGCCTTAATTTCTTGACAACCCCAGCATAGGGTCTTGTTGTATCTGGCATATTCTTTCCATCAGCTTCGTTAGTTCAACCCCACTATATCCTATTTCTCAAAATAATAAAATAATGTATCTGTGAGCCATAAAGCCCGCCCCTAATCGCCGGTTAATATGCGATCGAACAATTCCTTGACGGTTGGAACAAAACCATTGCTGAAGAAAGGGTCGGTGGCAAAATTAAAGGCCGAATGACCGGCAAACATCAGATTATTTTCCAACGCGCCGCCGTGGGCAATATCCATAAGCGTTTTCTGAATACAGAAGCTACGCGGGTCGGCACCACGGCCATTGGAATATTTGGTGTCCGGATTTTGTGACCAGTTGGAAAATTTGCACTGGCTTAGACAGCCCATGCAGTCTTTCTGATCCTGACGTACTTCCTGACATTCCGCAATCGTGGTGAATACCAGCGTATTATCCGGCGTTTTCATGGCTTCGTTATAGCCCGACTTTATCCAGCCGTCGGCTTTTGGTTTATCTTCGGGCTTAACAAAATATTTGCGCTTTCCTGCCTGAATTTCGGCAGAAAATTCTTCTGTCTGCTTGGAACTGAATTTTACCTGATGCTGGGAACGGCCCTCTAGCGCCTGTAGAAATTTGTTGCGCACCGCCGACGAATAGAATCCGGTCGGGCTGAAGCGATGTAGTAAAATATCACCTTCCTTCAGCTTGGTCAGGGCATCTTTCCATATTTGTGGAATCGGGCTTTCCTTGGTCAGCAATGGCCTTGTGCCATATTGAAAGGCCACCGGGCCAATTTCAGGATTGTTAATCCAATTTGCCCAGTCCCGAAGGTACCAGACACCGCCTGCCATGATGATCGGAACATTGTTGAGCCCAAATTTATTCATCATCGTCCGAAGTTCCGCAACCCGTGGATAAGGATCTTGTGGT
The DNA here is from genome assembly GCA_023142175.1 of Emcibacter sp. Next base: position 6,035 of record JAGLJX010000195.1, on the reverse strand, counting down.
TCGCGGGGGTCTTCCGCATTGGTCAGACCATTATGACCACCCGCCAGCCACGGGTCTTCATAAACCACGCTGCCGAGCCAATCACCATACTTTTGGTAAGCCCGTTTCCACAGGATACCAAATGCACGAGCAGAAGAAATAATAGGATGATAAAATACTTCGTGTTTGGCGGCAATTTCGCTGAGCTTATAGGGCATACCAGCGCCACAGGTCACCCCATGAACGAGGCCTTTGGCTTTGTCCAATACACCTTCAAGTATGCTTTCTGCGCCGCCCATTTCCCATAAGACATTAATATGAATACGGCCATTACCGCCCGCCATCTCATGGGCCTGTTCAACCTGTGTCAAGCCGCCCGCTATGGCATAATCCACCAGTTCCTTATGGCGGTCTATGCGGGTTTTACCATGATAAATCTGAGGAATGACGTTGCCGTTATCATCAAAGCTGTCGGCATTAACGCAGGATACGGTGCCCACGCCACCCGCTGCGGCCCACGCCCCGGCGCTCATGCCATTAGTTGCGGAAATCCCCTTGCCACCTTCTACCAGCGGCATTACTTCTTTCCCCGACATAATCAACGGTTCTAGTAAACTCATAACTGTCTTACCCTACATAACAGCCAGTCCTCGTCTTCCGGCATTTTTTAAAACTGGGCCGGATGTATTAGTTTCTTATATGGGGGTTATGTCCCTCATTACAAGAAAGCAATGCCATCCGGCCAACATTATTGTGAAAAGGTTATTATGCCTCTTCGTCCTTTTTTTCCTGAATGTCTTCACCAGTTTCCTGATCAACAGCACGGCGGGACAGACGAACCTTGCCCCGATCATCAATGCCAAGAACCTTGACTTTAATGATATCGCCCTCGCTGAGAACATCGGTAACCTTGTTGACCCGGTGATCTTCCAGTTCACTGATATGAACCAGACCATCACGACTGCCAAGGAAATTAACAAAGGCGCCGAAATCTACGGTTTTAACAACTTTACCTTCGTAAACCTTGCCGACTTCCGGCTCGGCTACAATGCCTTCGATCCATTTCATAGCCGCTTCAATAGCAGACAGATCAGAAGAGGATACCTTGATGGTACCATCGTCTTCAATGTCAACCTTAGCGCCGGTCACTTCACAGATTTCGCGGATAACTTTACCGCCGGTTCCGATCACTTCGCGGATTTTTTCGCGGTTGATCTGGATGGTTTCGATGCGCGGTGCATGATCGCTCATTTCTTCACGACCAGAGGCCAGAGCGTTACTCATTTCATCCAAGATGTAAGCGCGACCCGCGGATGCCTGTTTCAGAGCAACATCCATGATTTCCCGGGTAATACCAGTAATCTTGATGTCCATCTGAAGGGACGTAAGGCCTTTGCTCGTACCAGCAACTTTAAAGTCCATGTCGCCCAGGTGGTCTTCATCACCCAGAATATCGGATAGAACCGCATACTCATCACCTTCTTTAATCAGGCCCATGGCAATACCGGAAACCGGACGTTTCAATGGCACACCCGCATCCATAAGAGCAAGTGATCCACCACAAACAGACGCCATAGAGGACGAACCGTTAGATTCGGTAATCTCAGAAACCAAGCGAATGGTATAAGGAAATTCTTCATGGTCAGGCAGAACCGCACGCAAGGCGCGCCATGCCAGTTTACCATGTCCGGTTTCCCGACGGCTTGTGCCCATCATGCGGCCAACTTCACCCACAGAATAGGGTGGGAAGTTATAATGCAGCATGAAGCGTTCTTTATAAGTTCCGGTTAGCGCGTCAATGAACTGCTCATCATCGCCAGTACCCAATGTGGTCACAACAGTTGCCTGTGTTTCACCACGTGTGAACAAAGCTGAACCGTGGGTACGGGGCAGGATATTCACTTCGGATGCAATGGCACGAACAGTATCCAGATCACGACCATCAATCCGTTTTTTGGTTTTGATGATGTCACCGCGAACGATGTTTTTTTCCAGATTTTTAAGCAGGTCGCCAACAACACCAGCTTCCACAGTTTCGTCTGCTTCAGTCAATTCAGCAACAACCCGGTTTTTAATTTCACCAAGCTGCGTGGAACGAACCTGTTTCACTGTTTCGCCGTAAGCGGCGCGAAGATCAGCTTCGGCAAGCTTGGCTACTTTAGCAGCAAGCGCGGAATGATCGACCGGCTCTGGCAATACCATTGGCTCTTTTGCAGCAACTTCAGCAAGTTCGATGATGGCGTCAATAACAACCTGCATCTGTTCGTGACCGAACATAACAGCGCCAAGCATGACATCTTCAGAAAGCTCTTTGGCTTCTGATTCCACCATCAACACCGCATCCCTTGTTCCGGCAACAACCAGATCAAGTTCAGATGTTTCCAACTGCTCGTAAGTTGGGTTGAGGATATATTCGCCGTCAATGTAACCGACACGGGCCGCACCAATGGGGCCCATGAACGGCAGACCGGAAATGGTCAGAGCGGCACTTGTGCCGATCAATGCGGTAATGTCAGGGTTATTTTCCAGATCGTGAGACATCACAGTCGCTACAACCTGAGTTTCATTTTTAAAACCCTTAACAAATAAAGGGCGGATTGGGCGGTCAATGAGGCGACAGGTTAATGTCTCTGCTTCGCCGGGGCGCCCTTCGCGCTTGAAAAAGCCGCCCGGTATTTTACCGGCGGAATAAGCACGTTCCTGATAATTCACGGTGAGGGGGAAAAAGTCGATACCCACTCTTGCAGTCTTAGCCGCAGTAACGGCTGTCATGCAGGATGTTTCGCCATATGTCACCATCACGGCACCATTTGCCTGACGTGCTATACGACCGGTTTCCAGAACCAATGTCCGGCCACCCCAATTAATTTCTTTCTTATGTGTTTCAAACATATATTTTACCTTAAACTTTATCTCTATCCGCGGTTTCCGCGTTCTGATCCGGGCCCATCCCAGATCAGAACATTCAAAAACCTACGCATAACCCTTATGGTTATGCCTTATATTTTCTATTATTTACGAAGACCAAGACGCTTGATCAATGACTGATAGCGTGCATTGTCTTTTGAACTTAGATAGCTCAACAGGCTGCGGCGCTTGTTAACAAGCATCAATAGACCGCGGCGTGAGTGATTATCTTTTTTGTGAGATTTAAAATGTTCAGTCAGATTAGTAATTCTTGTTGTAAGAATGGAAACCTGTACTTCCGGGGAACCGGTATCGCCTTCACAAGTGGCGAATTCTTTAATCAGTTCCTGTTTCTTTTCAGCTGTAATCGACATCGAATACTCCTTTAAAAAAATTAAATGTTAAACACCCGTACCGGTTTGATGATCGTATTTTCCGGAGTGATTTCAACTTCGCACAACGCCACAAGACGCGTGCCTGTCATCACCCTGATGATCCCCGGGGCTAAGTGGTCTGAGACTGCAAGTTTTTGTCCATGGGACAGTAATTTCGCCTGCTCTTCCGTAACGGCCAGTGCCAAGATGTCGTCCAGCACGGTCACCACGGGAAGAATCCATGTCTCAGGCGGCGCACTATGGCTTAATTCCTCTAGCTTTTCCAGTGAAATCGACAGCTTTAAATCAAAAGCTCCAACGCGGGTGCGCCTAAGGGCCGAAACATACCCCACCGTGTCCAGTTTTTTTGCCAAATCCCGTGCCAGAGACCGCACATAAGTGCCCTTTCCACAGTCAACCCGCAAGGCCGCCCGCTGCCCGTCATAGGAGATAAGATCAAGGCTGAAAATATCCACTTCGCGGGATTTTATTTTCACTTCTACCCCCGCCCGTGCAAGGTCATAGGCGCGTTTGCCGTCAATTTTAACCGCGCTGTAAATAGGGGGAACCTGTGTGATACGGCCTATAAAGTCAGGCAGAGCCGCCAGAATTTCCGCCTCGTTCGGGCGAATATCGCTGGTCTCTGTCACCTCTCCCTCCCCGTCATCGGTTGCCCTCGCCTCACCGAATGTCACGGTAAATTCATAGGTTTTACGGGCATCCATAATGAAAGGAATGGTTTTTGTCGCCTCACCAAATGCGATGGGCAGGATACCCGTAGCGAGCGGGTCGAGTGTGCCACCATGCCCGACCTTTTGCGCCTTGGTCAGCCAGCGGCATTTACCCACCACCTGAGTCGAGCCCATGCCCAGCGGTTTGTCTATAACCAGCCAGCCATCAAGCTTAATGCCTTTGCGCTTTCGGGCCAAAGCTCAGTCGTCCTTATCTAAATCTTGGGCTACATGGGGGCTGTGAAGCAATTCTTCGATATGGCCTGCCTCACCAAAGCTGCTGTCACTGGTGAATTTCAGCTTGGGAAGATATTTCATGGACACCATGCGGGACAATTGGCCGCGAATATATTTATGGTTCCGGCTCAGGGCTTTCGCGACTTCTTTTTCATTACCGCCCCCCAGCGGCATAACAAAAATAGTAGCATTACGCAGGTCGGGACTGCAGCGCACCTCGGTCACTGTGACCGACACTCCGTCAAGAGACGGATCGCGAATTTCTCCACGGGCAAAGATTTCCGACAGGGCATGGCGAAGATTTTCCCCAACCCGAAGCAAGCGGTGGCTGGAGCCGCGATCATCATTTCCATCACCACGATGAGATTTGGACATATCCTATCCTCGCTTTACGCGCTTAATCCAGAGAGCGTTCAATTTCCTCGACTGAGTAGCATTCTATGACGTCAGCTTTTTTCAGGTCGTTATAGCTGGCGAAATTCATGCCGCATTCGGTGCCCGAAATAACCTCTTCCACATCGTCCTTGAAACGACGCAATGACCCAAGGTCACCTTCAAAGATCACCACATCATCCCTGAGTAGACGGGCTTTAGCGCCTTTACGCATGACACCATCCAGCACCAGACAACCAGCGGCTTTGCCGGTTTTCCCGGCAGAGAAAATATCGAGAATCTCTGCGGAACCCAATATGGTTTCGCGCAATTCTGGTGCCAGCTTGCCGGACATAACCATCTTGATGTCATCCACAAGGTCATAAATCACGCTGTAATAACGAATTTCCACGCCCTTTTGGTTTGCGACCTTACGCGCGGTTGCATTAGCACGAACGTTAAAGCCCATGACCGGCGCACCGGATGCCTCGGCCAAACCAATATCGGATTCTGTAATGGCCCCAACACCGGAATGCAGCACACGAACGCGAACGTCTTCGTTGCCGATTTTTTCCATTGCCTGAACAATTGCCTCGGCGGAACCCTGAACGTCAGTTTTAACCAGAACCGGCAGTTCGGCGACATCTTCGTCGGCCTTTGCCCGTTCCATCAACTGTTCAAGGGTCGTGGCCGCACCAGCGGCGGCGCGTTTTTCTTTGGCGGCGTGGGCACGGTAATCTGCGATTTCGCGGGCCTGTGCTTCGGTATCAACAACGTTCAGAACATCGCCTGCTTCTGGTGTGCCATTCAGGCCCAGAACTTCGACTGGAACAGATGGGCCAGCTTCTTCAATACGCTCGCCCTTGTCATCGATCATGGCGCGGACTTTGCCCCACTGCTCACCGACAACAAAAATATCGCCCTGACGTAGTGTCCCGTTTTGCACCAATACGGTGGCAACGGGACCACGGCCAACGTCAAGCTGGGCCTCGATCACCGCGCCAGATGCGGCGCGATCCGGGTTAGCCCGAAGGTCAAGCAGTTCGGCCTGAAGCGAGATATTTTCAAGCAGCGTATCCAGACCAGTGCCATTGATTGCGGAAACTTCCACATCCAGCACGTCGCCTGACATTTTTTCAACGATAACTTCGTGCTGCAACAACTCGGTACGCACTTTATTGGGATCTGCACCCGGTTTGTCGCATTTGTTAATGGCAACAATCATCGGAACTTTCGCCGCTTTGGAATGCGCAATCGCTTCGATCGTTTGCGGCATGACGGAATCATCCGCCGCGACAACAAGAATAACGATGTCAGTTACTTGCGCACCGCGTGAACGCATCGATGTAAATGCTGCGTGACCCGGAGTATCAAGGAAAGTCACCGGCCCACCTGCAGTCTCCACTTTATAGGCACCGATGTGCTGGGTGATACC
>JAGLJX010000194.1 GCA_023142175.1 Emcibacter sp. | reverse complement strand
AAGTATCATGGTCACTTCGCCCCCAAAGGCATCGGCCACATGCTCCGGGCGTGTGGGGCTGAGCTTTCCGGAAATATTGGCGCTTGGGGCTGCAATGGGATAAGGGAATTCCTGCAACAATTTCTGTGCTACGGGATGTGCCGGCACACGGATAGCCACAGTATCAAGCCCCGCCGAAACAAGCATGGACAGGCCGCAGTCGGGCTTCTTTTTCAGAACAAGTGTGAAAGGGCCGGGCCAGAAAGCTTCGGCTAATTTGCGGGACACTATATCAAAATCAACATATTTCTCCGCTTCCTCCAGGGATGACAGGTGGATAATTAACGGATTAAAACTGGGTCTTTGTTTTGCCTCAAAAATGCTGGCCACTGCGGCGTCATTAGTAGCATCCGCGCCCAAACCATATACTGTTTCCGTGGGGAAAGAGACCAATTTGCCTTGGGTGAGAAATTTGGCAGCCAGAAGGAGATTTATCGGAGTGGCTTCCATAATTTTAGTGTTTGTGTCGCTGGGTTGCATTTTTTGTATTTGGCCCTGATCGAGAGGATTAATCGCTTGTCTTAATCTGGAAATTCATGTAAATTCTAATTTCAAACGACTGTTTTAATTTGTGTTATTATAAGCTGTTCATCCGTAATAATAATATAATATTCATAAATTTACGACCCTAAAAATAGAAATAATACAGGAGCCTGCCCGTGGCTGAATATATTGCCCCAACCCGTGAAATGAAATTTGTTTTGAAAGACGTGATCGGCATTTCTGAGGTTTCGGAACTTGAGAGATTTCAAGATGCCAGTGATGACATCATTGATGCCGTTCTGGAAGAAGCCGGGAAATTCTGTGGTGAAATTTTATCTCCCCTCAATGCGGTAGGCGATCAGGATGGGGCGCGTCTAACCGATGGCGGGGTTATATCTTCACCGGGGTTTAAGGAAGCCTACGTCTCCTATGCGGAAAATGGCTGGACCAGTGTCGCAGGTGATGTGGATTACGGCGGACAGGGTTTGCCTGTTCTGTTGGCCTCGGCGGTTTATGAATTTGTCGATGCGTCCAATATGGCCTTCAGCCTATGCTCTATGTTGACCACTGGTGCTGTTGAATCAATTGCGGCCCATGGTTCTGCGGAACAGAAGAATATTTATCTCGAAAAAATGATTTCCGGTGAGTGGACTGGTTCGATGAACCTGACGGAATCCCATGCCGGAACTGATGTGGGAGCGCTCAGAAGCAAGGCGGAGCCTGCAGAAGACGGTACTTACCGTATTAGCGGTCAGAAAATTTTCATTACCTGGGGCGATCATGATATGGCAGAAAATGTCATTCATCTTGTGCTTGCCAGAACACCGGGCAGCCCCGAAGGCACCAAGGGTATTTCACTCTTTATCGTGCCTAAATTTCTGGTCAATGATGATGGCTCGCTCGGGGCGCGCAATGATGCAAAATGTGTCTCGTTAGAGCATAAGCTCGGCATACACGGCAGCCCGACCTGCGTCATGGCCTTTGGCGATGAGGGAAATTGCATCGGCTATCTGCTGGGCGATGAGAATAAAGGCATGGCGGCCATGTTCACCATGATGAATAACGCGCGGCTTAATGTGGGAATTCAGGGTGTGGCCTGTGCCGAACGGGCGTGGCAGATGGCTGTGGAATATGCCAAGGAAAGAGTTCAGGGTAAGGCGATCGGAGCGACAAAACCGGGGCCAAGTGCCATCATTGAGCATGCCAATGTGCGCCGGATGCTTATGACCATAAAATCCACCACCGAGGCCGCCCGCGCCATAACCATGCTTAATGCCAAGGCGCTCGATTTGGGCGAACATCATCCCGATGCAGACATTCGGGAAGAATATAAGGGGCTAGGCGATCTGCTCACTCCGCTCTCGAAGGCCTATGGTTCCGATATGGGGTGCGAGAATTCTTCTCTTGCCCTGCAAGTGCATGGCGGCATGGGTTTCATTGAAGAAACCGGCATTGCTCAGATCTTCAGGGATTCACGTATTAACCCCATATATGAAGGCACTAATGGTGTGCAGGCAATGGACCTTGTCGGTCGCAAGCTATCCATGATGGGCGGTAAATACTGGCGCGGTTTTCTGGATGAAATTAGTTTATTTGGGGGCAATTTACCGGCTACGGATGAATTTTCCGGTTTGACTAAAAACCTTACAGACGCGGTGAAGGCCACAAGGGAATGTGCCGAATGGATATTGGCATGCCATGTGGATAATATGCGTTCAGCCCTCGCAGGCTCATCGCCATTCTTAAGGCTTTTCAGTGTAACCGTGGGCTGTTATCTTATGTCCAAAGGCGCATTGGCGGCACGGAACAGGCTGGATAATGGCGATCAGGACATAGAGTTTCTGGAAGCTAAAATAGTAACAGCCCGTTTTTACGCTGAACAAATTGTGCCCCAAACTATCGGCTTGAAGGAAACTATTATGGCAGGGGACGACCTGTTCTATGCCATAGCAACTGAGAATATGGGGTAAGATTATGGCTGAACATCCTTGGTTGGCGACCTACCCGAAACATGTGGAATGGGACCAGGAATTTGAGCCCAAACCGCTCTATGCTCTGGTTGAGGATACGGCGGCGGAATTTCCAGATGCCATTGCGTATGATTTTTTCGGCAAGCAGCTCAAATACGGTGACTTTCTGGATCAGGTGAACCGCATGGCCAAAGGCCTGCAGGGGCTTGGTGTGGGCAAAGGCGTTCATGTGGGTATTTTCCTGCCCAACTGTCCTCAGTTTGCTATCGCCTATTTTGGAATTTTGAAAGCTGGCGGCACGGTGGTTAACTACAGTCCGCTTTATTCCGTGCCGGAACTTATCGCGCAGGTGGAAGATTCTGAAACTGATATCATGGTAACGATGGGCCTGAAGGAACTTTATGATACAATCCACGAGGTCGTGGAGAAAAGCCGCCTGAAGCATTTGGTGGTTGAAGATTATGGTAATGCCCTTCCGTTGCCAAAAAAAATCCTGTTCAAACTTCTTAAAAGCAGTGTGATTGCCGATCTGGTCGACGATGAGTATCATGTGAATTATACCAGCCTTTTGAATAATGATGGTCTGCCGGTCCCGGTTGATATTGATGTGGATGAAGATGTGGCGGTAATTCAGTTTACCGGTGGCACAACAGGCATCCCCAAAGGGGCTATGCTGACCCATGCTAATATATATACCAATGTCCTTCAGCTTGGGGCATGGACTACAGATTTTGAACGGGGTAAAGAGGTTGTCATTGGCTCCCTGCCATTTTTCCATGTCTTTGCCATGACGGTAGTGATGGATTTAAGCATATATCTGGGTGCCAAGGTGGTCATTCAGCCAAAGTTTGAACTTGAGGCCGCGATCAAGATGATGAAGCGGGAAAAGCCGACCATTTTTGCCGGTGTGCCCACCATGTATACGGCCCTTCTGAACCATAAATCATCCCCCGATATCGGCATGGATAATGTCCGGATGTGTATGTCGGGCGGCGCACCGCTGCCTGTGGAATTGGGTGTGGCCTTTAAGAAAAAAATAGATATTACCATTTCCGAAGGTTATGGCCTGACGGAAACCTCACCCGTAAGCACGTCAAACCCTTACGATCGGGAAAGCCGTAAAGGGTCAATCGGTCTGCCGATGCCCGCCACGGAAGTTATCATTGTTGACCGGGAAGATCCGACAAAGATTATGCCTTTGGGCGAGAACGGGGAAATCTGCATTAAGGGTCCACAGGTTATGAAGGGCTATTGGAAGCGACCGGAGGCTACGGCAGAAGTTATTGTGGATGGCATGTTGCGCACTGGCGATGTGGGCTATATGGATGAAGAAGGTTTCACCTATATCATTGACCGGGACAAGGATTTGATATTGGTTGGCGGCTTCAATGTTTATCCTCGCGTTGTGGAAGAGGCAATCTATGAGCATCCTTCGGTACATGAGGCGACGGTTATTGGTATTCCTGATGATTATCTGGGCGAGCGGCCCAAGGCATTCGTCACCCTGAAAGACCCCGATGATAAGCTTACCGAGGCGGAACTGATGACATTTATCCGGGAGAGACTGGGCAAGCATGAGCGGCCCAAAGAAATAGAATTCCGGGCGGAACTGCCAAAAACCATGATCGGCAAATTGTCGAAGAAGGAATTGGTCGCTGAAGAAAAGGCCAAATATGAAGAGAGCCGGAAAGAAGTATCGTAAAATAAATAAAATGGCTCATTTCTGGTCTGAAGTATGGTAAAATAATCTGGAAAATATCGAGGGAGATAATCTTGCCGACCGGGTTACTGTATCATCCAGACTGTAAAGACCATATCACACCAGACGGCCACCCGGAGACGCGGGCGCGGCTATCGGTCATTCTTGACCGCCTGAATGGGCATGATTTCAGAGACTTAAAAAAAATAGAGGCCGAGATAGCATCGCTGGACAGGGTCGCGCTGGTTCATGGCGAAAAATATATTAGCCAAGTGATGGGTAATGTGCCGGAATCTGGCCATTATAGTATGGACGGGGATACCTATTTATCACCGGGATCGGTTAAGGCCGCATTGAAAGCGGCTGGTGGCGTCTGTCAGGCGATTGATCAGGTCATGGCTGGAAATCTGGATAATGCTTTTTGTGCTAGCCGCCCGCCGGGGCATCATGCGGAGCCGGATATGGCTATGGGGTTCTGTCTGTTCAATAATGTGGCTATTGGTGCGCTTTATGCCCGCCAGAAACATTTCCGGCATCGGGTGGCAATCATTGATTTCGACGTTCATCATGGCAATGGCAGCCAGGCGGTAGTTGCTCAGCATAAGGGCCTGTTTTATGGCTCTACCCATCAGTCACCGCTCTTTCCCGGCACAGGTCATCTGCATGATGAAGGGCAGGGGGTGATCGTAAATGCTCCCTTGGCTGCGGGCAGTGGCAGTCGGGCGTTTCGTAAATCCTACACGGATCGGATATTCCCTGCTTTGGAGGAATTTAATCCGGATTTCATTCTGATTTCTGCGGGTTTTGATGGTCATATCATGGACCCTTTGGCAGATTTAAAGCTTAACGAGGATGATTTTTTCTGGGTGACAAGTGAGATAAAACAGATCGCGGAAAAACATTGTAAGGGCAGGCTAGTATCTTGTCTCGAAGGCGGTTATAATCTTAATGTTCTGGGGGAAAGCGTTGCCAGTCATGTTTCAGCATTGATGCAGTAAGCCGCCTCCCGGTAAAATAATGATACATAATTCAGGAGCATATAGTGTCAGCCAATACCATACCGGATAATATTGCCGCAATGAATTTCGAAGATGCGCTCGGCGCGTTGGAGGAAATCGTCAAAAATCTGGAAAGCGGACAGGTTTCTCTGGAAGAATCCATCGACATATATACGCGCGGGACCGAGCTTCGACAGCATTGTGATAATAAACTGAAAGATGCGACGGCGCGGATAGAAAAAATTACATTGGCGCAGGATGGTGCGCTTGCCACAACCGATCTGGATGCGGGATAATAAATATATGAGAGATACCAATGAAGTTCTGGCGAAGTCTGCCCTAGAGGTTGCCGCTGCACAGGTTGAAGAAAAACTGCTTAAACTCATGCCGAAAGCCGTTGATCTGGAACAGCAGGTCATTGACGCTATGGAATATGCCCTCATGGCGGGGGGCAAGCGGGTCCGTCCCTTTCTAGTTATGGAAAGCGCAAAACTCTTTGGGGTTGGAGAAAGCTCCGCCCTGCGGGTGGCAGCGGCGGTGGAATGTGTTCATACCTATTCCCTGATACATGATGACCTGCCGTGCATGGATGATGACGATATGCGTCGTGGCCAGCCTTCGGTTCACAAGAAATTTGATGAGGCGACGGCGGTTCTGGCCGGAGATGCTTTGTTAACACTGGCGTTTGAAATATTATCCGATGAGAAAACCCATTCTAATGCGGCGGTGCGCTGCGAATTGATAACCTTTATGGCAAAGGCATTGGGGGTTAACGGCATGGTCGGCGGACAGATGTTTGACCTATTGGCGGAAAATCAGGATTTGGACAAGATTCGTATTACCCGCCTGCAAAGGATGAAAACTGGCGCCCTGATCGTCTTTTCCGGCGAGGCCGGGGCCATATTGGGTAAGGGCGAACCCCGTCGGCGTCATGCAATCAAGGGCTATGCTCATGATGTGGGGCTTGCGTTTCAGATCGCTGACGATTTACTGGATGAAGTGGGAACTTCGGAAGAAATTGGCAAAACCGCAGGCAAAGATGCTGCGGCGGGTAAAGCTACATTTGTATCGTTGGTGGGTGCAGATCAGGCCCGCACCAAGGCCGATATGTTGATAGAACAATCGGTGAAACATCTTGAGGTATTCGGGAGTAAAGCAGAAAACTTGCGTAATCTAGCGAAATTCATTATTAATCGGGCGAGTTAAATTTTAAGGTATGGTCGATTGAGTGGCAAGCCGATAACAACATTACTGGATCAGATTAAATCATCTGATGATGTAACAAATCTGAAATCAGACCAGCTTCAGCAACTGGCCGATGAAGTGCGGGCAGATATGATCCATACGGTCTCTCAGACCGGCGGGCATCTGGGCGCGGGTCTGGGTGTTGTGGAATTAACGGTCGCCCTTCATCATGTTTTTCATATGCCCCATGACAAGTTGATCTGGGATGTGGGCCATCAATGTTATCCCCATAAAATTCTGACCGGACGGCGTGACCGTATGAACACTATTCGTCAGGGCGGGGGCTTGGCTGGTTTCACAAAGCGCAAGGAAAGTGAATATGACCCCTTTGGCGCGGGACATAGTTCAACTTCTATTTCTGCCGGACTTGGTATGGCGGTAAGCCGTGACCTGCGTGGTAGTGATGAGAATATCATTGCCGTTATCGGCGATGGCTCCATGAGCGCGGGCATGGCTTATGAGGCGATGAATAATGCTGGCGCCTTAAAATCCCGTCTGATTGTGATTCTTAATGACAACGATATGTCCATAGCCCCGCCGGTAGGGGCCATGAGCGCCTATCTTGCGCGGTTGCTATCATCCCGGTCATTCCTCAATCTTCGGGAATTTGCCAAGAATATTGTTAAGCGGTTCCCGCGTACCATCAGCGAAAAAGCCAAACGGGCTGAGGAATATGCCCGTGGTATGGCAACGG
>JAGLJX010000193.1 GCA_023142175.1 Emcibacter sp. | reverse complement strand
ACGGCTTCAGGGTGAATTCCATTTCCAGCCCCCCCAGACTGGCCGAGGCGGCATTGCTGGTCTGAAAGACACCGAAATTTCCTGTCGTCTTGAATTCCACTACCTGCAAGTCCCGATAATCAGAATGAAAAGCCACCAGATTCAGGCGCAAGCGGTCATCAAGCCACTGAGATTTAAGCCCAACCTCATAATTCCATACCGATTCCGGGTCAATGGTCCTGCTGGCCAGATCCCTTGTCGCCGGTGCCCCTTGAAATCCGCCGCTTTTATACCCGCGTGACAGGTTAGCGTACCACATAATATCCTCGGCCTGTTGCCAGGATAAAACAATATTGGGGGAAAAGTCAGTCCAGTTCCCTTCATTACGCAAGTTGAATTCTTCCAGCAATATAAACTGGTCTCCACTGATTATATTCTGCTGATCCATTTTTTTATTTTCATAGGTCAGGCGACCTCCGAAGATAATATTCACACTGTCCATCACACCATATGTGGCCTCACCAAAAGCGGCGAAGCTGTTGGTGTTATTATCCTGATCCGTGGTTGCCACCCCACTTGGGAAAATAAAATTCTCTATACGGTGAGTATGTTCAAACAAATAATAAAAACCCAGCACATATTTCAACCTCACATCGCCCGGTGAAATCCAGCGGAACTCCTGCGAAAATTGGGAATGTTGCTCATCCACATTAGAATTTACCTTCTGATCGGTAACGGAATACGGCAATCCGGTGGAATCCTCCAACCATGAAAAATCCGTCTTGCGATAGGCGGTGATAGACAGGAGCCTGCCATAATCCCCCTGCCGACTGACCCGACTGCTCAGACCCCAAATGGTGCGATCGGTGAAGCCACGGTCGCTATTGATGGCGTTTTTGGCACTACCGCCCAGGCTTTCAAAAATATCAGTCGGTAGAGCCGTCTGCCCGGTTGGTAACCCGTCAGACCCCAGCAGTCGTACCGGAATACGCCCCACCACCGGAATACGCCCCGTACTCTCCAAATCATCCCGGCTGTAATCGCCGTTTATATCCACTTGCAATTGATCGCTGAGGGCAAACAGGAGCTTGCCCCTGCCTGACCATGTATTTTCATCATTCTGTTTAATATCGGGCAGGAAGATGCTTTCCTGCCAGCCATCCCGCTTGCGGGAATGAAAAGCCAGCCGGCCCAGAATTTTATCATCCTTGAGGGAGCCACTGATCACCCCACGCAGATCACGCCGGCTGTAATTGCCAACGGTGGCCTCTATTTCGCCGGATAATTGTTCTGTGAGGTTTTTACTGGTGACATTGATGGCTCCGCCGATGGCATTTTTGCCGTATAAAGTGCCCTGAGGTCCGCGCATGATCTCAATCTGCTCAAGGTCGAAAAAATTCATGCTGATAGCGGTGATCCGGCCCACATAAACGTCATCAACAAACATAACAATGGAATTATCCAGTGCCGCACCATCATCATTAGAGCCAACGCCGCGCATATGTATGGTGGGCTGTCCGATGCTGAAACTTGCCACCGTCAGACCGGGAACGCGGGCTCCCACATCCTGCAGACCATGAATACGGGCCTCGCGAATCAGCGGCGGCTTAATGACAGTCACCGCCACCGGTGCTTTCTGCATATTACTTTTGCGGCGCAGAGAGGTGACGACCACTTCATCAATGGGGGCGTAAAGGTCGGGTTCTGATTCTAAGTCTTGTGCTTTGGGCGATGCGTCCTTGCGGGTTATATTATCCGGCTGTTGCTGTTTGAATAAATCCGGGGAGATAGAGACCGTTTTCCGGTCGATATATTTAAAACCCAGTTTTGTATCCCTCAACAGCAGTCTCAGGACTTCTCTTGGATATAATTTCCCCTGCAGGGCAGTGGAGGTTTTACCGTCAGTGTCTTTTTTTCGTACCAACAGAGACAAGTCTGCCTGTTCACCAAAAGTCAGAAGTGCCGTTGATAAGGATTGCGCAGATATGTGGAAGTTTTTCTTATTTTCAAGCTGAGCATAACAATACAGGCTAGTCCCGAACACAAGTGCAAGGCTAACCAATATAACTCTATTCATGACCTGCCACACCGTCTTGAACATAGGAAAGACACCGACAATTTTTTGTCGCATTCCTTCAATAACCTCCCATAGGGTTTATTTTAGGTGACTATACAATATTTTTATTTATTGGGATAGAGATAGATAAGGTCTTCTGATATGGGTCGGGCAGTGACATTGAATGTCGTCTCCAGTGCCCTCAGGGTTGCGCCGCGATCTTCTATTTTTAAGATAGCCACAACTTCAATATCATTTAAGGACGGGTCACCAATGCGGATTTCAGCGTCATAATAGCGGTTAATGTCCTGTACCAGTTCCCTGAAGCTTTCCCCATTATAGATCAGCTTGCGCTCACGCCATGCCAGAACAGCCGCCTCATCCGCAAGCTGGGCAACATTGGCCAGCGCATCATTTCCCAGCGTGAACCTCTGGCCCGGGGCCAGCGTGGCGTCTAGGGACAATGCGCCCATATTATCTTTCATGCGGCCATAATCCACAACCCCAACAGCCCCCTCCAGAACTGTCACGTCGCTGCTGTTGCCGCGTTGGCGAATATTAAATTTGGTACCCAAAACCCGTACAAGGCCGCCGCTTGTTTCCACATAAAATGGGCGGGATTTATCCTTGGTCACGTCAAAGAAAACTTCGCCGGAGTCCAGATAAACAATCCTTTTATCATCCTGAAGATCAATTCTGACCTTCGAATTTGTATTCATTACCAGATGCGAGCCATCCTGCAGAATAATATCCGCCAGCTCGCCTACCCTGGTGGCATGGCTATCCATCAGGAGACTATCGCCGTAATTAAACCCGACGATGCTAATGACAAAAAAGGCAATAGATGCGGCGATGGCTCTTGGGGACCAATGCCGTGACACAAAATTACTATTAGATGCTTTGCGGGGCTGATGGGCCGTGTTTTTGGTTTCCAGAACCGAAAGGTCATCCCAAAACCCACCAATTTGAGCATAGGCTGCCTGATGGCTTGGGCTTTGGCTTATCCACTGCACAAAGTCATCCGAACGCGGCTCCGATATATCATCGGCGCGCATCTTCACAAACCATTCGGTTGCTTCATCCAGCAAGGTATCGTCTAATATCTGGTCAGTCATCTATACAATCTTCATCCCGTTACGTACCATAAACGGTCCGCGTCTAAGACCCCTCAGTTTTTTTTACTTTAATTTACATCTTAAATGTTTAAGAGCCATTATCATATATTTTTCCACCATACTAATGGAAATCTCCAGTGTATCGGCAATTTCACTATATTTCATATGTTGCTCCCGATGCATGAGGAAGGCCCGACGGCATTTTTCAGGTAAAACTTCCAGCGCCTGATAAATCATATCCAGTTCCTGTCGGGCGGCCACCTGTCGGTCGGGTGGGATTGTCGCGCTTAAACTCGCCGTTCCTCCATCCCCGCCGCCGAGCACTTCGCGGATATAGCGGATGTGATGCTGTCCTTTGCGTTGGCGATCAATTATAATATTGGTGGCGGTGCGGTAGAGATAGGCGCGAGGGTTTTCCATTTCCCGCAGCCCGTCCCGCTTTATTAATTTCTGGAAAGCTTCCTGTAGAACATCATGGGCATCATCCATATTTTGAGTTTTCTGCATCAGAAACCGAAGGAAACCTTCGTGATTATCCTGATACATCTGCTCTATGAATAATGCCTGCTCTTTTTTCATAAATACCCATAAAGTCTATAGTCACCTACCTGAAGGATAATATTTTTTAACCTGTTTTACAACAGTTGATAAAAATTCTACGTTAATGTAGAATTAATCTCATACACCTGCAATAAATTTTAAGGAAAATTGAAATGAGCGTCCAGAATCCCATATTACTCGCGCCAGCCCGAAAAATGCCAAAATCCATTGCCATCATTGGGGCGGGAACTATTGGCCCTGATATAGGTTATTACCTGAAAAGCGCTTTGCAAGACCTGACGTTGGTACTGATCGATATTAACGAACAGGCGCTGACCAATGCTCTGGAACGTATCCATGCTTATGTGGAAAAGGGCCTGAAGCGGGGCAAGCTCACGCAGGCACAGGCCGCATCTGTGCGAGAAAATCTGGTGACATCCACCGATTATGCCGCGCTTGCAGATTGTGACTGGGTGCTGGAAGCCGCCACCGAAGATCTGGCGCTTAAAAGAAAAATCTTTTCCATGATAGAGGCCAATGTCCGGCCCGATGCCCTGATCACCTCCAACACCAGTTCGCTGCCAGCGGAATGGTTATTCTCCCATCTGGATCATCCGGAACGGGCCACCGTCACCCATTTCTTCGCCCCCGCCTTCCAGAACCCTGTGGTTGAGGTCGTCAATTGGAAGGGCGCCGATCCGGCTTTAGCTGAATATCTGCGCTGGTTCTTTGGCATAACCGGCAAGGTTCCCATGGTCACCACTGACGCAGTCTGCTTTATGCTCGACCGAATTTTTGATAATTGGTGCAATGAGGCAGCTTTGCTTTTGGATATTGCCAGCCCGGCGGAAATTGACAGTGTGGCTATGGAATTGGTTCATGCGGGGCCGTTTTTTGTGCTGAATTTTGCCAATGGCAACCCGATCATCGTTGAAACCAACACGGTTCAGGCCGCAGAAGAGGGTGATCATTACACCCCGGCGACCATCTTCAACGAAGTGGACAAATGGGAAACCAACCCGCCCGGCGCACCCTGCGATGTGGATCCAGAGACGGCGCAGACCATCCGTGACCGCCTGCTTGGCATATTATTTTCTCAAACCGTGGATATTCTGGACCGTTCCATCGGTTCGGCGGCGGATTTTGATTTGGGCTGCTGTCTGGCCTTCGCGTTCAAAAAAGGGCCGTTGGCACTGATGCAAGAGTATGGTGAAACAGAAGTCATGCGCATATTGGGTAAATTCGCCGACTATAAACCGGGGATGCCCCAGCCGAAAAAACCCATCGTAGAATATCTGGATTTCTTCCGCAATATTCTGGTGGATGATGTGGACGGGGTCAAGGTCATCACCCTGCGCCGACCCGAAGCAATGAACGCGCTTCATGATCAGATGACCGATGAAATTCTGTCGGTCATTAAAACCTATGAAAATGATTCCGCCGTTAAGGGCTTTGTGATCACGGGCTATGGTGACAAGGCTTTTTGTGCCGGCGCAGACATTGGCAAATTCCCGACCATGCTCGGTCATAAGCTTGAAAGCATTGACTATGCGTTAAGTTGTTCGCGGCTGCTGGTTCATCTGGACAGCTGTCCAAAGCCGGTTGTCGCCGCCCTCAATGGCCTTGCCCTTGGTGGTGGTCTGGAGCTTGCCACCCGCTGCCATGCTTTGGTGGCACGGGATAGCGCATGGATGCAACTGCCGGAAGTTACCCTTGGCATTGTTCCGGGCATCGGGGCCATGGTAATCCCCTACCGCCGCTGGCCAGAGGCGGCAGCTACTTTTAACCGTATGCTAACGCAGGCCGAGAAGCTGACCGCAAAAGAAGCCCTTAAAATCGGTATGTTTACGGAAATTGTGTCTGATCCGCAGGCGCTTATCCCCGCCGCCATCCGGCAAGTCGCTTATTTAAGCGGCACACGCCATCAAATCTCCGACAGCCCTGTTGATATCGCGCCCTTTGAGGCGGCGGACCCGACAGCCATCACTGGACAGGTTTTAAGCCGCGAAACCATTGGTATCATTGAAAATGCCGTGGCTAAAGCCGCACAGGCCACATCATTGGCGGATGCGCTTGAAGTGGGCTATCGGGCTTTCGGTGACAGCGCCTGCACCGATGCCGCCCGCGAAGGTATTTCAGCTTTTATGGAACGTCGCAAACCGGATTTTGAAAAAACCGGTTAAGACGGTTTAATCCCGCCCAAAATAATATCTGAAAAATTCCGGGCAACCTGATCGAGTGATAACTCCCCGTCAGGCCGGTACCAGCTCGACAGGCTGTTACATAATCCGAGCAGGGAATAGACCAGTATTTTGGGTGACATATCAGTTCTGATTTCCCCGCGATCACAGGCCGCACTGACCAGCTCGATCCAGATGTTTTCATAGGCCTTGAACATATCGTGCAAGCGGATAAATTTCTGCTGCACATCATCCTTGCTGTTTTTTCGCACAGCCATGGCCATATGCAGGTAGCTTGAATTAAAATATTTCAGATGATTGGCAATGCCGCGCCGGACGGTTTTTTCCAGCCCCGCATCCGTGGCCACAATCACTTTAAAATTTTCAATAACATGGGCAATCTGTGGTTCTATAATCTCATAAAGAAGGTCATATCTGCCCGGGTAATAATAATAAAGCGATTCCCGTTTGATCCCCACCGCCTCGGCAATATCCTCTAGCGAGGTTGCCGCAAAGCCCTTGTGGGTGAAAAGCCGGTTGGCTTCCTGTAAAATCAAGTCCCGCTTTTTAAATCTCTTGGTCATCAACAATATCTTTTTTCATATTTTCCGGAAACCATAATCTTTTCTGTCAGTTATGGGTAGCCATATTTGTCAAACCATCCTACTATTCCGCAAGTAATACAGGGTGTAGAGGATAATTAACCGTGAGTAAAAATAGAATTTCAGAAGATACAGAAACATTTCTTGATGGGTTCATACCCTATGTTATGTACCGGATCACCAACCGGATGAATATGGATTTACGGGATTGTCTGCGCCCGCAGAAAATAAACGTCTCGCGCTGGCGGATTCTCTGCGCCCTTCATGCCAAGGATGGTCGAAATATGAGCGGTCTTTGCACCTTTACCATGATGGAGCAATCATCGGTCAGCCGAGTGATTGACAACATGGAAAAGGAAAAGCTTGTCATACGGAAACTCCGGAAAAAAGACAATCGCTACGTGTTGGTTTATTTGACCAAAAAAGGCCACGAAAAATTTCAGACGGCCTCTGTGCCGGCTTTTTCACGGGAAGACCTGGCACTGGAAGGGTTTTCTGATGAAAACAAACAACAATTACTCGACCTTCTCAATCGGGTATTAAAAAATATTCAGGGGGATTCCCGTTAAAAATACGCCTCATGCCCAATCACGGTTCCTCACATGTCAGGGCCGGAATATCCATTTTCTGGAATGGGGTAACCCTGATCATGATACTGTCATCATCTGGCACGGTGTGATCGGCACCTGCCGGGACTATAAGGAACTGGCCGCCCGTCTTAGCCAAAATTATCATGTGATCTGCCCGGATTCCATCTGTTGTGGCCTGTCTGACTGGGCGCATGACAAAAAGAAAGACCCCGGCCTGACCACCTATGCCGCCATCGCCCGTGATCTTTTGGCACAGCTTGGCCTGACCTCTGTGCGCTGGATCGGCGCCTCCAAGGGCGGGGGGCTAGGTATTTTACTGGGCAGTATTATGACGGAATGTGAGATCAGCCACCTTATTCTTGATGATGTGGGGCCGGGTTTTCCCGACTGGTTACGACAGGCCGCCATGAAAAATATCGCCAGCCCACCCCTGTTTAACAATTTCACCAAATTTGAAAGCTATCTCAAGGATGTATTATCCAGAGGCGGGCTGGTTCTGGATGATAAAAGATGGCGGTATCTGGCCGAAAACTGGTGCCGTCAGACCGATGATGGGCAATTCACCTATCAGAATGATCCGGCGCTCGCCAATCAGTTCAGCCTGCATGGGCAGGATTTTGACCTCTGGCATCATTATGAGAAAATAACAGCCAAGACTCTTCTTCTCCACGCAAAAAAAACCATCGTCCCCGACCATGAGGTGGCTATGATGTGCGCCCGTGGCCCCAAATGCACCGTCCATGAACGGGATGGCGGCCATGTCAGCCTGCTCCACGAAAAACACCTACAGGATGTGATCCTTAACTTTCTCAAAAATTAATAAATATATTCCGGTGTCAGATCGGATATTTTAGTGCAGCCGAGCATCGCCATATCGCGCATGAGTTCAGCCCTGAGAAGCTCAAACATCCTATCCACGCCCGCTTCACCACCGGCAGCAAGGGCATAAAGATAAGGCCGCCCGATCATTACCGCCGTGGCCCCAAGTGCCAAAGCTTTAATCACATCGGTGCCGCGCCGAACCCCGCTGTCGAGCAAAATTTCCGCCCGCCCTGCCACCGCTTTCACGATCTGTGGCAGAACCTCAATTGTCGGCGGCATAAAGTCAAGCTGACGACCGCCATGATTGGACACAATGATGGCACGGGCACCGATCTCCACGGCCCGTTTCGCATCCTCAGGGTTCACGATACCTTTGATAATAAACGGCCCATCCCATTGCTCAATCATCCATGCGGCATCATCCCAATTCACACTTGAGTCTAATTGCTTGGAGACATAATCCAACAGGGTCACTTCTTTTGGCACACTGGCATTTCGTGAGCCTTTCACATTGGCAATTTCTATTTTTGGGTGGGTTAAATAATTATAGAGCCAACGCGGATGAGACAAAACATCCGCCACCACCTTTGGGGCCACCGCTGCGGGAAAGGTCAGCTGATTACGCAAATCCCGCTCCCGATTACCATGCACGGGCAAATCAACCGTCAGACACAGGGCGTTATAGCCACTCTCCCGACAACGATCCATGAATTCTTTGATCACTTCCCGATCTCGCCACACATAAATCTGAAACCATTTGAGGCCGTCACTGGCGGCAGCGGTGTCTTCTATGGATGTACTGGAAACCGACGACAGGCTATATATTGTTCCGGCCTTTGCTGCTGCCCGCGCCACGGCAGACTCACCGCTATGGTGAAACATACGCGTCTGTCCCGTGGGTGACAGTAACACCGGAATATCCACTTGTTGCCCAAGGACGGTGGTGGAAAGGTCAATATTGCTCACATCACGCAGTGCTCGCGGCATCAACTGTATATTTGAAAAACTGCTCTGATTACGACCCAGCGTTACCTCATCATCGGCCCCGCCATCAAGATAGTCATAGACCATGCGCGGCAGACGTTTTTTCGCTAACACGCGGAAATCATCTAGGTTAA
>JAGLJX010000192.1 GCA_023142175.1 Emcibacter sp. | reverse complement strand
TGGGGGCTTTGATGGGGGACGGGGCGATGAGCTTGTCATTATAGGCATAGCGTCCGGTATGAAGGATCTGCATACAGATCTTACCGTCCGCTTCATGGACGGCACCGGTAATGATTTTATGATGTTCCACGTCTTCGTCCGTTTCCAGAATTTTGGAACCGGCATGAATAGACGCTTCCCGACTTGGGCCAATACCGCCGGTGACAATAAGCCCCACGCCGCCGCGCGCACGTTCGGCAAAATAGATTGCCTGACGGTGATGTCCGTCTTCCGCTTCTTCTAATCCGGTATGCATGGACCCCATCAGAACTCTGTTTTTCAGGGTGGTAAAACCCAGATCGAGTGGGGTCAATAATGTGGGATAAAGGGAAGCAGACATAGGATATTCCTCAGCTATTCATTAAATAATTCGAGGATTTATATCATTGTAATTTGACAGTGTCAAGATTGGTCGCTAGAATCACGCCCATGAGCAAAAAAAAATCATCTGACAAAAGCTATCATCATGATAACCTGCGGGTAAAATTGATTGACGCCACCCGTCATATGATTCGCGAAGGCGGGGTGGAGGCAGTGTCACTGCGCAAATTGGCGGAGCGTGTCGGCGTGTCACGTACGGCGGCCTATCATTATTTCAAGGACAAAAACACCCTGCTCTGCACCTTGGCCGAGGAAGGTTTCCGGCTGTGGCAGGAAAAACTGGATGAGATTTTTCAGGATGAAAGCCGCCCGCCAGAGGAGCGCTACCGGGGCTATATCCGCTGGTATATGGCTTACGCGGTGGAGAATGCAGAATATTATGATCTTATGTTTGGTCGGGCGATATGGAAGCAGAGTTCTGCCACCGATAGCCTGAAGGCGATTGCTTATGAGGTATTCCAGAAACAGGTGGAAATGACTAAAGAATGTCAAGAACTGGGCTTCTTACCTGCGCGGGAGGACAGCCTGCGTTTGGCTCAAGTAAGCTGGGGGACATTGCATGGTCTGGCGCGGCTGCTCATAGACGGTATCTATACCGATGACAGCCATATTGATGAAATGTGTGATTGCGCCGCTAACCTGTTGATGCGATAAGATAGAGCAAAAGGACAAAGCTCATGACATTGCCAAGGGTGCAGTTATTTTTACTGGGTGGCACTATCACCATGAATAAATCCACAGGCTCAGGCGTGGTGCCAACGGTGGATGCTGCTGAATTATGTCGGGCCGTACCGGGCCTTGACAGGGTAGCGGACCTGCACGCCCGCACTGACATGATGATCGCCAGTGCCAATTTGACCTATCAAAATGCCTTCGATCTGGCGGCTGAGATAATAGAGGCTGATAATAAAGACGATGCGGATGGTTTTGTCATTGTTCAGGGCACAGATACGCTGGAGGAGATGGCCTTTCTACTGGACTGCCTGTTGGATATCAAAAAGCCAGTGGTGGTAACAGGGGCCATGCGCAGCCCGGCACAATTAAGCGCCGATGGTCCGGCTAATATTATGGCGGCGGTGACCTGTGCCGCGACCCGCGAAATTGGTCTTGCCGGGGTTGTGGTTGTTCTTAATGATGATATTCATAGCGCCCGCTTTGTCACAAAAACCCATACGGGCGATGTCGGTGCATTCCGTTCGCCAAACTGTGGCCCCATTGGTCGGGTTGTGGAAGGTGCGGCGCATCTGTTCTCTGTCCCGATCGCGGGGCCAAAGCTCGCCATTCCTTCAAATAACCCAATGCCCAATATTGCCTTGATCAAGGCCACCTTCGGTGATGACGGTACGTTGCTTCGGCTGTTGGAAAATTCGGATTTAGCAGGGCTGGTGATAGAAGGCTTCGGCGCGGGGCATTTGCCGGAAGCCTATCTGGATGTTCTTGACAGATTGGCATCGGCAATTCCGGTCATCCTGTCCAGCCGGGTTGGCGCGGGTCATATATTCCGGCAAACCTATGGTTACAAAGGCGCAGAGATTGACCTGATCCAGCGTGGTCTGATTCCATCAGTTATTCTGGATGGACCGAAAGCCAAGATACTATTGACGCTTCTTGTGATGTCAGAAACCGACCCTAGATCATCACAATACTGGCAATGACATATAGCACTAATGTTATGCCACCCCCTGTCAGGGCGTAGGGAAGCTGGGTCTTCACATGTTCCAGCAAATCACAACCGCTGGCAATGGATGAGATTACCGTGCTGTCGGAAATTGGTGAGCAATGATCGCCAAATACTCCGCCGCCTAGAATAGCGGACAGAACCAGAGACGGCGGCAGCCCCAAGGTGTGAATCAGCGGAACCCCCAGCGGTATCATGATCGCGAAAGTACCCCATGAGGTGCCGGTGGAAAAGGATATCATCGCCCCGGCAAGGAATAGCATGGGTACCACCAGTACCAGCGGCAGATAATCGCCCACAAGTCCAGCAATAAAATTGCCCGTACCCAGTTCTTTCAGGCTCACGCCCAAGGCCAGTGA
>JAGLJX010000191.1 GCA_023142175.1 Emcibacter sp. | reverse complement strand
CGTAATCCAGCCCGACCACGAAACCAATGGCGACCTGATTATCTTCCAGATGATAGATAAAACCACCGCCAACCGTATCACTGTCCAAAGGCCAGCCCTGAGTATGGATAACCGTCCCTTGTTTATGTTTCTCCGACGCAACTTCCCAAAGTTCCTTAATGCCAATACCATAGGTCTGTGGCTCTTTACCGTCCCGCAGATTGAATTTTTTAATCAGTGTCTGGGCAATAGACCCCCGCACCCCTTCAGCGATTAAGGTATATTTTCCGAGAAGTTCCATACCCGGCATATAAGTATCTTTTTCACTGCCGTCCTCGGCAACGCCCATATCTCCGGTCAGCACGCCTTTGACAGAGCCATCCTCATGGTAGAGGATTTCAGAACCGGTGAAGCCGGGGAAGATTTCGACCCCAATATTTTCAGCCTGTTCCGCCAGCCAGCGGCAAACATTACCCAGACTGACAATATAATTACCCTTATTGCTCATCAAGGGCGGCAACAGAAAATGCGGCATTCCGGTCTTGCCCTTTTCCTTTAATATCCAATGCTCATTATCCGTAACCGGGCTGAGTAGCGGCGCACCCAATTCTTTCCAGTTAGGTATAAGTTCATCAAGTGCTATGGGATCAATTACCGCACCGGACAGGATATGAGCCCCGATCTCGGAGCCTTTTTCCAAAACACAAACCGTGAATTCCTTACCCTGCTCATCGGCCATCTGCTTAAAACGGATCGCCGCACTTAAGCCCGCAGGACCGCCGCCAACAACGACGACATCATATTCCATAAATTCACGTTCCATGATATTTTCTTTCCAAACGTTTTAATCGTGTGTTTTAATCGTGTGTAAGAGCATTGCTCCAAAGTTACTCCAAAGGGTAACGATGGGTCAATAAAACTATGGAGAATATATAATCTATATTTCGTCCAAATTCAAACAAACGTTTGAATTTTAACAATAGACCGCATCAATCACTATCTGGGTTGATTTGTACGACTTATTACTTCTGGCTGTTGGCCGCATCCCGCCACAGGGTTTTCATGGCATGAAACAAAGTCGGACGCGAGGCCTCTAGATAAAGGTGACTTTTGGGCAGGTTCTCTTTCAACCGTTTATAGGCTGTCCCCAGCGAATGATACGGCATATTAGGGAACAGGTGATGAGTTGCATGAAATCGCAACCCTACGGGCGCCCACAAAGCAGACAAAAAACCTCCCGGAACATCAACGGAATCTAAAAATTGCTCAGCTACTGTCATTTTCTCCTCCCCCGGATTACGGTAAGCATGTGCGCCCAAGGTGCGGATACTATTCATAAGCAGCACTAAAAAGACTACAAGATACCATACGGCAAAGAATTTAATTGGCAGAAATCCATAATACCAAAGTGCTATGGCAAGCCATCCGTAGCCCACCGCAAATGTCTCCTGCAGTTTCAGATATTTTCCATCACGATCGGTTTTATCTGGACGAACATAATCCAGATCAATCGTCAGAGAAGAAGCACGTTTCCAGAGAAGTCGACCAAGGGGCGGGATAATCCAGCTTAGGGGCGTGAGGATAATGTATCTGAGTGCAATAAGACCGGGCAAAAAGATTGATGAAATTACATACCAAACATTTTTCCATGGATTTTGAGCACCAAAGGGTAGATATTCTCCATCCAGTTTGGTGCCATATATATCTCTCTTATGGTGATCTAAATGCACACCCTGATACATAAAGATAGGAACCATCACCAAAAATCCACAGGCGACGTTCCAAACAAATTTGAACGCGACCATGCTGCCTTTTTTGAAATGGACGATTTCATGAATAAAAATCACAGAACGATACAGGGCAAAAACCGCTACAAAATACGCCACTATTCCAACCGTTGAAAAGCTTTCCGAAATTACAGTTACCGCAAAAGCGCTAGCCCCCAAGGTCAGCGAAAACAGAAAATCAAACCAGTATATGGCCTGATTTGCCTTCATCAAATCCTTAACCATTGCTCTGGATTCTTTCAGGGGAAATTCTTCTGCCTTGGCTTTCATTTCATTAAGCATTCTGGAAACCTTCATTATTAATGGATCAACTAATCCTAATATCCTAAGTACAAGCTTTGCTACATTGATTTAGATTAAAAGTAAATGAGTGTAATAGCTTAATTTGGGCTAAATTCTGAAATATTATCTTCCCGATTGCATCATCAGACATGAAATGCATAATATAAAAAACTATAGTAACTAATAAATAACGGGTTTCGCTTAATATAGGTCATATGGAATATAACAAAGGGAACATAGAAAACAGGGATATAACTTCCTTGCTCCAATGGTATATGGACTCAGGTGTTGACGAAGCAATTGGCGACGAAACACTGGATTGGTTCGCCCTGTCTGCGCCGCCCGCAAAAAAAGCTGAAAACCCGAAAGCCACAGCACCTTCCCTGCTCGCCTCTGTAGATCAAATCGCTGCGGAAGCAGAAAAACAGGCCGCTTCCTGCACTACTCTGGAAGCTCTGGAAAAGGCGGTTAATAACTTTGAGGGCTGTCGCCTGAAGAAAACAGCGACTCACACCGTATTTTCCGATGGCAATCCAGACAGCGATATTATGTTGATTGGCGAAGCCCCCGGCGTTGATGAAGACCGGCAGGGCAGGCCTTTCGTAGGAGAAATTGGCCAACTTCTGGACAAGATGTTCAAGGCGATTGACCTTAACCGGGAAACGGATTTTTACATTACTAATATCCTGCCCTGGAGGCCGCCGGGCAACCGCAAACCCACACCAGAGGAAATAACCATCTGTATGCCTTTCATTAAAAGGCAGATCGAGCTGTTCAATCCTAAACTGATCATTCTTCTGGGCGGAATATCAACCACAAACCTTCTGGACAGCGCTGTGGGAATCACCCGAGCGCGGGGCAAATGGGCCGCGTATGACCTGAAGGGAAGTAAAATTCCGACCCGGCCCCTGTTTCATCCGGCCTATCTATTGCGCCAGCCCAAATCCAAGGGCGATACTTGGCAGGACCTTCTGGAAATTAAGGCTAAAATTGAGGAGCTGGCGCTATGATGCATTGCGCACTCCCTAAAAGAATTATGCTATTGTGGCTTCTTATTCTTTGTCCGGGATTTGCATACGGCGAAACGAGTAGCCTGCCCACGACACAGATAACGGATATTACGACTAAGTATCCCATAGAAATTACCACTCTCGCCCCCTCTGACGTTAAACTTTACAAGCGTATCTTCAATCTGCAGGCAAAGGGCAAATGGAGGAAGGCTGATCGGTTGATTAAACAACTGGATAAAAAACTTCTACTTGGTCATGTTCTATATCAGCGTTATATGCATCCAACGGCTTACAGTTCCCGCTACAAAGAGCTTGCCAAGTGGATGCTGAACTATCCGGATCATCCCGGTGCCAAAAGAATTTACGCCCTCGCCAAAAAGAAAAATAGGGGGAACGTCAAAAAGCTTCATAAACCATTATCAACACTCGCCTTAAATTTCCCAGCTGATAAGCCTATACGTAAGAAAAAAACAAAAACTGAACCCGTGGTAGCGGTTGCTAAACCAAATACATCTATTGCCAAACCGCTACTTAAAAAAAAGGCCGATCGTGTTGATGTTTACCGCCTGAAAAAGAAAATTAAACGCTATCTGCGCCGCCGCAGTCCCGAGAGAGCTGAAAAAAGACTATGGGCTTTTGAAAGCCGCGCCCTCTTGTCATCAAAGGAATTTAATATATTACTGGCCGATATTGCCGGCGGATATTTTTCTGATAATCAGGATGCAAAGGCATTAGCCTTGGGAAAAATTGCCGCAGGACAAGCGAGAGACATTATCTCACAGCCCGATTGGATAGCGGGGCTTGCCGCGTGGCGGCTCAATGACTGTTCACAAGCGGCAATGCATTTTGAAAAGGTCGCCTATTCATCCGTTGCCGGGGATTGGACGGCCG
The DNA here is from genome assembly GCA_023142175.1 of Emcibacter sp. The sequence continues at coordinate 3,834 of JAGLJX010000191.1, read as the reverse complement.
CCGCCGGTTCTTATTGGGCTGCGCGGGCATATCTGATATGCCGTCAGCCTGAGAAGGTAACCGAACTTCTCTATAAAGCCACCAGCTTTCACAGAACTTTTTACGGTCTTATCGCAGCCCGTCAATTGGGGCAGAAACCCAGTCTCAATTGGGCAGCCCCGCTATTTACTAAAGATCATTATGACTTGATCAAGGGCATACAAAGCGTCCAAAGGACAATCGCCCTGTCCCAAATCGATAAGATAATGCTGGCTGATATGGAACTCAGCAACACTTGGCGACGTGCAAGGGACTACCGCCATGAAGCGCTACTTGGCCTTGCCGCCAAACTGGGGCTTGCCGGAACCCAGCTCAAAATTGGCAAGATCGAGGAACAAAAACGCCGCACAGCACTGGACAGCACCCTTTATCCCATTCCCAATACGGAACCAGAAGGTGGTTTTACCATAGACCGCGCCCTGATGTTTGGCATCATGCGGCAGGAATCAGAATTTAACAGCTGGGCAAAAAGTCATGCCGGTGCCAGAGGTTTAATGCAGGTCATGCCCCGCACTGCCAGCTATATTTCCAGTGACAGGTCACTAAGGTACGGTAGCCGAATCAAATTGGATGACCCACGCTATAACATGGCTCTGGGTCAGCAATATGTACATAGTATGTTGGGCAAGGGTTTTTCAGGAGGTAATCTGTTCAAGACCCTTACGGCCTATAATGCCGGTCCGGGGAACCTCAGAAAGTGGGAGCGGAAAACCAATTTTCAGAATGATCCCCTGCTGTTCATCGAAACCATTCCCGCACGGGAAACCCGAAATTATATTGAACGGGTCATCAGTAACTACTGGATTTACCGCATGAGAATGCAGCAACCCACCCGTTCTCTGGATATGGTTGCAATGGGCGGTTGGCCCATGTATATACCACAGGACGATAATAAGGATAAAAGACAAGAACATGCCTCTCGATAATTCAATAGAATTTACACCCCTGAAAATTGCCATCCTAACTGTATCCGACACCCGCACGCTGGAGAATGATACCTCTGGTCAGATATTGGTGGATCGTTTACATGACGGCGGTCATATTCTGGCTGCCCGCACCATTGTCCGGGATGAAAAAGAAAAACTTTCTGCCCAATTGACAGAATGGATTAATGATGATGGTATTCAGGTAATTATTTCCACCGGCGGTACGGGCCTGACGGGTCGGGATATCACGCCGGAAGTATTTCACAGCCTTTATGAAAAAGAAATAGAGGGATTCGGTGAAATGTTCCGCCTGACATCCTATAAAATTATCGGCACGTCTACTGTCCAAAGTCGGGCAACTGGCGGTGTTGCGAATGGAACATATATGTTCGCCTTGCCCGGCTCAAACGGTGCCTGCAAAGACGGTTGGGACAATATTTTAAAAGAACAACTGGATATTCGTTTTCGCCCCTGCAACTTTGCGGAGATGATGCCCAGACTAATCGAATAGAATTTGGTGTATTATTTACCAATATTCAACATTATAGCTGTAGGGTGATCTCGTAATAAAAATTGATGCTCTAGAGAAGAAAATGTCTGAAAAATCACATATAACAATTATTCAAGATAACAATATAAAGAACAAGTCTTATATTGATCTGGTTAAACACTATAAAGATATTATTCTGGTAGATGTAAATTCTGTTAAACCAGAAGACCTCATAAAATCTACAGTGATTATTGTTCAGGTTGATCTGAATGATCAAAACTCCATAACGCCCCTTAAGGAAATAATGTTGCTGCCTGAACGCAGCCATATTCCAACACTATTTCTGCTTCATGAATTCTCCCGACGAGAAGTGGTTCAGGCCAACACATTGGGCGCAACCGACTATACAGTCTATCCCTGCCCGGATAAAAAATTCATTCAACTTCTAGAAAATTTAATCAACCGAACAGTTGAAAAAGCATGGGAAAAACTAACTGAAATACAGGAAGAAGCCCTCAAGGTCAGTCTGAAAGTTGTGGAAAAAACATTCCATAATGCCGCACGTGGCTTGGAAGTTTCTCAGGATGATGTCAAAGACAGCTGTAACCTTATTGTTGAGGCCACCGCAAAAGATGGTTTGAATGACTGGATGGATGCCATTAAGCAACATCATAACTCGACTTACCGGCATAGCATGATGGTTTGCGGTTATCTTGTGTCTTTTGGTATGCTGATTGGCATCAAAAAATCTGATTTACAATTGCTCGCAATAGGCGGCATGGTACATGATATTGGCAAAGCCGCGATTTCTCTGGAAATACTTGAAAAGCCCACCAAACTTACTAAAGAAGAACAAAAAATCATGGACAACCACCCCAATGACAGCAAGCTTATCCTAAAGGGGACTAACTGGGATGAAGTGATAGTAGACATTGCCGCACATCATCATGAAAACCTTGATGGTTCTGGCTATCCAGACGGGCTGAAAGGGGATGAGATCAGCGATATTGTAAGAACGGTGAGTATTGCCAATGTCTTCGCCGACCTGACCGACAAGCGATCTAATAAACCGGCAATGACAGCAGAAAAAGCATTTGAAACAATGTTAGGGATGGAGAATAAACTGGATATTTCTCTCGTAAAAGCCTTTCGCCCAGTCGTCATACCGGAAGAAGAATAGCCCGGCAATGTCCTCAGAAAAAAACTGATTGTCATGCTTGGCATGGAAGGGCGCCTGAATATACCACCGGTTAAAGCCTTCCAAACTATCATTTTATCCGAAAAAAACAGCAGCCGACACAGCAAAAAATACCCATGTTAATAAATTAGCAACCTTAAATTGCTATTTTCCTCCATAGTTTCCAAAACGGGCAGAAACTTAGCTAAAAACAGTCTAAATGGGGTTGCAAAGATAAAATGCTTGGAAAACAATATGTAACCATTGTCCTTGACAATGGCAGGCACGATAAATCATTCATTGATGTGGTAAAACGCTACCACGATGTCAATCTGGTGGATGTGAAGTCGCTAAAGGCGGAAGACTTCAAAAGGTCGTTACTCATTATCATACAGGTTAATCTGGAAGATCCAGAAGTCCTTCGTCCACTGAAAGATAAAATGGCCCTGTCGGAGAGGGAAGATACCCCAGTGTTATTTTTACTTGATACCTTTAACAGACGGGCAATAGTACAATCTAATATCCTTGGGGCAACAGATTATATTGCCTATCCCTGCCCCGACAGTAACTTCATTGAGATCATGGGGGACCTGGTTAATCACACTGTTAAAAAAGCATGGTCAAAATTATCCAAAATTCAGGAATCTGCCCTAAAAGTCAGCCTGAAGGCGGTGGAGACGACCTTCAATAATGCTGCGGCAGGGCTTGAAGTTGCCCAAGCTGAGGTGAAGAATAGCTGCGAGCTGATCATTGAAGCTACGGCGCAGGATGGCCTCACCGACTGGATGAATGCCATACGTCAGCATCACAACTATACTTTCCGCCATAGCATGATGGTTTGTGGCTACTTAACCTCTTTTGGTATGTTGATCGGCCTTAAAAAATCTGATCTACAAAAGCTGGCTGTTGGCGGCATGGTACATGATATTGGCAAGTCCCTAATACCACTAAAAATATTGGATAAGCCAACCAAACTCACCTCTGCCGAATGGAAAATAATGATGAGCCATGCCAGTAAAAGTGGCCATATTTTGAAAAAAAGCAACTGGGATGAGGATATAGTCGACATCGCGACCCATCATCATGAGAAACTGGATGGGTCAGGGTATCCTGACGGATTGAAAGGTGATGAGATTTGTATGGCGGCAAGAATAGTAGCAGTCGCTGATATTTATGATGCACTGACTTCTGACAGGCCTTAT
>JAGLJX010000190.1 GCA_023142175.1 Emcibacter sp. | reverse complement strand
GAAAAAAATCCCATGCGTATATTGGACAGCAAGGATGAGGGTGATCGGGCGTTGGTAGAAAATGCACCGCGCATATCCGATTATTATAACGAGGCCTCCAAAGCTTTTTTTGATGAGGTGCTGACGGGTCTGGATGCGCTTGGCATTAAATACGTCATTAATGAACGCTTGGTGCGCGGCCTTGATTATTACAGCCATACCGCCTTTGAATTCACCACTACCAAGCTTGGGGCTCAGGGCACGGTTCTGGCGGGGGGCCGGTATGACGGCTTGATGGAAATAATGGGTGGTCCGGCGACCGCAGGGATCGGCTGGGCCGCGGGCATGGAACGGTTGGCGGAAATGATTTCTCCTGAACTTGTACCGGATGAGCCGCGTCCCATAGCCATTATTCCCGTGGGTGCAGAGTGTCAGACGCACGCTTTGAAGCTCGCCCAGAAATTACGCTCGGCGGGCCATGTGGTTGATATGTCCTACAAGGGCAATATGGGAAAACGCATGAAGCGCGCCAACAAGGCCAATGCCATAGCCGCAATCCTCATCGGCGAAGACGAACTCGCCCGCGGTGTCGTCACCGTAAAAACCTTTGATGACGGCTCTCAAAATGAAGTCGCCCTAGACCAACTCACAGAACACCTAAGCCACTACCGTTAGCGGGATTTTGGTTTAGCCTCAGGTGCCGGCGCTGCGCTTAGGCTTCCGCGCAATTATGCGCGACGGGCGGTCGCCCTTACTTCGCCCAGAAGGGGCTCAATAACCGAATCCCATATAAGGGCTGAGACAAGGCCAAGGGCCGCCCGAGTTAATATGATGTGGGGAGTGCCCACGGCACAGGGGAGAATCCCCCATCAACCAAAAAAGAAGACCAAAATGATACCACAAGAACGACTGGGACAACTGATCACCCGCCACGAAGAACTGGAACATATGATGTCCAAAGCGGCGGAGCTTACGTCAGAAGAAATCGTTACTCTTTCCAAAGAATATGCCGAGCTTACTCCGATTGTGAAGGCGGCAAAGGACTATCTGTCTATGGTCAATGAGATGGTCGATCTGGCCGAAATGATCACCGACAAGGACGGCGACCCTGAAATGAAGGAGCTGGCGGAAATGGAACTGCCGGAGCTGAAAAAACAGATGCCCGCACTTGAACGGCAGATGGAGATCATGCTGCTGCCCAAAGATGTGGATGATGATAAAAATGCGCTGCTTGAAATACGGGCCGGAACCGGCGGCGATGAGGCCGCGCTTTTTGCCGGTGATCTGTTCCGTATGTATCAGCGCTACGCCCAGCTTGAGGGCTGGAAATTTGACGTGGTCAACTCGTCCAGCAGTGATGTGGGCGGTTTTAAAGAAGTGATCGTCTCGGTATCGGGCAAGGGCGTGTTTGCCAAGCTTAAATATGAATCCGGTGGTCATCGGGTTCAAAGGGTTCCTGATACGGAAACCGGCGGGCGTATTCATACCTCTGCGGCGACCGTTGCGGTGATGCCCGAAGTGGAAGAAGTGGATATCAAGCTGGATGATAATGATATTCGCATCGATATTTTCCGCGCCAGTGGCCCCGGTGGCCAAAGCGTGAATACCACCGACAGCGCGGTACGTATGACTCATCTTCCCACCGGAATCACAGTTCAACAGCAGGATGAAAAATCTCAGCTTAAAAACCGTCAGAAGGCGATGAAAGTCCTGATGGCGCGGGTGTATGATGCGGAGCGGGCAAAGCGGGACGCGGTACGGGCTGCGGAGCGCAAAGAACAGGTCGGCAGTGGCGACCGCTCAGGCCGCATCCGAACCTATAATTTTCCACAAGGACGGATGACGGACCATAGAATAAATCTTACGCTCTATAAATTGGATCAGATTTTAGCAGGGGACGGATTGGAAGAGGTTATTACCAGCCTGATCACCGAAGATCAGGCCGCATTACTGGCAGAAATGAATAGCTGATCAGTCTTTTTTCTTCAATGCCGTCATTACCGTGACCATCAGCTGATCAAAGCTGTTGGCATATTTTTGGGTCTGGTCAATTTGGGATTTTTCGCAGGCAGTTTTGGGGTTGGCGCGGCGGTTAATATCATCAATGCGTTGCCAGCCGTCAGCGTCCAGAACAAAATGCTTGTTGCCTAAAATATGTTGTGGGGTCTCATAAAAATAATTTATCATACGGCTGTAATCCGAGGGGCAAAACCCAGAGTGCCGCAAGATTTTATGGGTAATTTTATCCACTTCCAATTCATGTTCTGCATTTATGATATTCTTTTTATTTAGGGAATAATCATAGTCTTTATTGTTATAGCGTGGTCGTTCAATGATATTTGCGCCCTTGGTATGAAAGGCGCCCGTGGCCTGTGGCATATATGTTTTATCAGGGTATTTATGCTTAACAGCACCCTTAATATAACCCTCCAGAGAGGTATCTTCCGCGCCTCTTTCATGGCCTTCTGGCAGGGCCGGCGTTGCCACATAATCCAGACTGATATGTGCCGTCATATGTGCCATTGTTGCCACAAGCTGATTAATGTTTTTCATTTGTTTCAGGTAGCCATAAGAAAGGCTGATGGAAGAAGGGGTCAGGGCAATATTTCGTTTTTGATCCGTACTGACAAGGAGCGTGACCTGGCGGTATTTTATGCCGCTCACATGGATGAGTTTATTCTCTATATCCTGCAGAAAAAGAATTTTTTTTGGCGCCGGTTCGTCTGATACGGCCTGAGGTGTCATTGTTGCGACAGCCATTAGGGCAAGGAAAGGGGTAAAAATAAATTTGTGCATTTTCATCAATCTTCTCATTATGCTATGAGGTAATTATACCATTGCGGGCCGTAAACTGAAATGAAATAAATGTGATTGTCATTAGGACCATAAGAACCAATGCCATCCGCCAACTTGAAGAGGTGGGTAGCGAAACAGCTGCACTGGACGTGGATTTACTTCTGGAGGCGGCCTTGGGCCATACTAAACTGGACATGATTCTGGAGCCGACCCTTGAGGTCAGCCCGGAACAGCTCAGAGTTTTTGAAGATCTCCTCACCCGCCGGAAGGCACGGGAGCCCATATCACAGATTTTGGGAAAAAGAGATTTCTGGAGCCTTACCTTTACGGTTTCCCGTCATTGTCTTACCCCACGGCCTGACAGTGAAACGCTGATTGAGGCCGCTCTGAAATCAGTTCCGGACAAAAAGGCGAGCTTAAAAATTCTGGATCTGGGGACGGGAAGCGGGTGTTTGCTGCTGTCTTTAATGTCTGAACTGCCAAATAGTTCCGGCGTGGGCATAGATATGTCAGACAAGGC
>JAGLJX010000019.1 GCA_023142175.1 Emcibacter sp. | reverse complement strand
ATTTTGATCGCCATTTTTTCATCATCGGACAGATCGTCATGTTTAGCCAACAGGCGGTTCACCGACCCAAGCGGGCTGGTTTCCGTCATGCCCCAGGCATGAATAACAGTGCAGTCAAAGATCTTTTCCAGATTCTCAATGAGGCTGGGCGCGGCGGCGGACCCGCCAATAACAAAATTTTTAATGGGTAGGCTGGATAAATCTTCATCCTTCAGGGTGCTGACATATTGCAGGAGTGCCAGCCAGATAGTGGGAACCCCAAGCGCTATGGTGCAGCCCTCCTGCTTGATCATGTTATAGAAATTTTCCCCGGTCATATCACCACCAGGAAGAACCAGTTTGCTTCCCGTCATAACGGCGGCAAAGGGTGTTCCCCAGGCATTGACATGAAACATGGGGACAATGGGGAAAACAACATCTTCTCTGCTTACAGCAAGACTATCCTTGGTGCAGGTGCATAGGGTTTGCAGGACGGTACTGCGGTGGCTGTAGAGGACGCCCTTGGGATCACCAGTTGTGCCAGAGGTGTAACATAAGATAGCCGCACTATTTTCATCCAGATCAGGCCAGTCATATTTATCATCTTCGGCATCTAGCAGGTCTTCATAACACAGTACATTGTCAAGGGTTGTTTCGGGCATATGGGCGCGGTCTGTCATTATGACAATTTTCTCCACGCCGGGGATACTGTCGGCACATTTCTCCATTTGAGGTACAAAGGTCAGGTCCAGAAACATAATTTTGGCTTCTGAATGTGCCATGATATAGCTGATCTGTTCAGGGAACAGGCGGGGGTTAACCGTATTCAATATTGATCCCATGCAGGGGACAGAAAGATAAAGTTCCAAATGGCGATGAGTATTCCACGCCATAGAGCTGACACATTCGCCCTGCTTCAGTCCCAGTTTTTTCAATGCATGGGCTAGTTTGGCCGACCTTTGGACAATTTCCCGGTAAGTTATCCTGTGGATACCTCCTTCAACAGCCTTAGTGACCACCTCGCAATCTTTATGGTAGAGCGTTGCATATTCCATAATTGTGGTAATTAGCAGTGGGCGGTCTTGCATGAGTCCAAGCATATGTTTTATTTTCCTGATAAGATGTGTGTTGAGTGTGGCATAAAGTGAAATAAAAAGAAACGTAAAACGAGCGTTTTAATCTTGCTCGGCGCAGTTATTAAATCATCTCACTCAATACGCGGGACGCCGGAAAAACAATTGTGACACGGGTGCCGATATCCAGTTCGCTCTTGATCTCCATTGTTCCCTGATGTAATTCCACGAAAGCTTTGGAGATGGCAAGGCCAAGGCCGGTTCCTTGGTGACTTCTGGTTCTATGTTCCTGATCCTGTAGGTACGGTTCGGTAATCATATTAATTTTTTCTGGTGAAATGCCAATACCTGTATCTTCCACATAGATTTCCATGCACCCCTGATTTGTGACAGCACAGCCAATGGTGATCTGTCCTTTTTCTGGGGTGAATTTTATGGCGTTGCTGAGCAGGTTTAGTACAAGCTGCCGTATTACCTTTTCATCACCTATGAATTCATTGAGGACGGTTGGTATTTTTCTGTTCAGAGTTATATTCTTGTCTTCCGCCTCTTTCTCCAGATAAATTATTGATTGATTAAGGGCATGACGCAGGTTTATTTCGACTTCGTAAAGTTCGTATTTCCCCGCTTCGATCTTGGACATATCGAGAATTTCATTAATGATGGTCAGGAGGTGTTTGCCGCTTTCCTGAATATGGCTGATATATTCAGACTGCTTGCTGCTTAGGGCTTCGTTGTTGACAGACTTTAAAATATCGGAAAAACCGATAATAGAATTGAGCGGTGTTCTCAGCTCATGGCTCATAGTAGCAAGAAATTCGGATTTTATCCTATGTCCGGTCTCTTCCATTTCCCGCGAGTCTTCGAGTTCTCTGATTAAATCAAAAATTCTTTGGAATGAGTAATAGCCGCCAAAAAGCAACAAGCTAAACATGGCAATACTGGTGTATACAGACAATGCCAGAGGGTTGATTTCTTCTTTTCGAGGCTTCCATTTTAGCGATGCAATGACTTGGTTCCAGCTATCTTTCAATAAATAACCATTGGGCGACAGTGTAGGTGTAATGGATAAATTCTTTAATTTAAGCGCTACGCTGGCCTGTGAGAGAAGTTCCGGTGTTAATGCCGTCCAGAATATCAGAAAATCCCTTTGGTCCATGGTAAAGTCCGGGTGAGCATTTGCTTCCGGATGTGTGATGGTAGAAAAGCTAAAGAGAGTTGGGATGCCATTATTGTAAATGAAGAAGGACACAGGCTCGGCACTGAGAGCCGTATTTTTGAGTATTCCCAGCCTGATATTATCAAAGTTCTGCTTAAGTGTTTCCGCAGATATGACATAGTCTTTATCATGGTCTCTGGTTTCCTGATCAATCAGAGTTCCGTCATTTTTCATGAAGGCTATGCCATGAATTTTGCTCTTCAGCAAATTGGCGCCGCCGATGCTGTAATGGAACCATTCCATATTATTATTAATGGTCAGATTTGTGAAAGTATCGCTCCATTCCGCATAATCAAGGAGCATAGTGGCCTGAAAATTTTTAATATTATTTATATTCTGTGTTATGGATTGGAGGGATGATTTATGTCCAGATTCCTTTATGGCGCGGTCTGCCATGCTCAGGCTAATGATAATTGCTGCTAAGGCAATAACCACTGTTACCGCTACCGGGAAGAACGCTCTATAAAAACTCATAGAAATAATCCAATTCTGTTATATAAAAAGTACAAAAATTAATTATCATCACCGCTAAAAATCTATTTACAACTTAGATGCCGCTATATTTTCTAAAGTTACGTCCCCTCTGTTCAAAATTCATAAAAACATCATAGCTTGGTGCAGCAGGACTTAGCAAGACAATGCCGTCGTTTGGTGTAGTTTCCTTGGCCTGCTTTACTGAATCTTCCAGATCGATGGCGGCGTTTATATTGGTTATGGCATTGATACTATTCAGTTTACCCTGTATTTTTGACCCGGTCTCATAGGCGGTGATAAGTCTTACTCTGGGATGGTCATTTAAATAATCGGCGAGGGACGAATAATTTTGGCCCCGGTCCTGTCCACCCACCAGAAGGGTTATGTCCCGACCTTCAAAGCACTTTAAGGCGGCAATCGTCGCTTCAGGGGTGGTTGAAATACTGTCATTCACATATGTTATGCCGTCTATAGTTCCAAGTTTTTCCAGACGGTGTGGAAGGCCTGCGAAAGATGCCGCAAGGCAGAAACATTTTTTCAGATCAAATCCCAGAGCCTTGCATACCGTAAGGGCCGCGCAGATATTTTCCAGATTATGCGCCCCGGCTAAGGTGACATCCTTGACAGGGCCCAAAATACTATCTTCACATCGGATATGTTCTTTCCGGTAATGGATGGCTGCAGGGTCATTAAACCATAATGTATTTTCGGGGCGTGCCGAGATTATGTCATTTGTCAGGGGGTCGGTATTGTTCAGGATAACGACCCTTGCGCCGGTTTTAATCAGATTGCTTTTATCGGTGAAATATTGCTCATGGCTTCGATGCCACTGGATATGCT
>JAGLJX010000189.1 GCA_023142175.1 Emcibacter sp. | reverse complement strand
CTGCGGCAAAATTCGATATTATTCTGTGCAACCCGCCCTATATCGCCGAAACGGAAAGAGCAACACTTGCCTCGGATGTGCGCGATTACGAACCCTCCATCGCTCTTTTTGCCAAGGATGACGGCTATAAGGAATATGATAGGCTTGCCGGAATTATACCTGCACTTGCAGCAAAAGAAGCTCAGGTTTTTTTGGAAATAGGGCATACCCAAGGGGCGCGGGTCAGGGAAATTTTCCGACAAACCGGGGCAAAAAACGTTCGAATAATTCAGGACCTGGCTGGCCGGGACCGCTGTGTAGCGTTTAATTTTTAATAAAAACCCCCTTACATAAAAATTATGTTGGCATTTGATCGCCATAAGGGTAGAGTGTATTTACTCTATAGAGAGTTAAGGGTCCGGGATGGGTTATTGAAAATAATTTCCCCGGCAACATGAACCCCAGATATTTAGATATTTGAAAAAGTAACCGCTGTCAGGCAGGATGGTTTGCATAATATATGCGAACGGTATGTTTGGGACAGCCCAATTTAGCGTAGTTTTCATGAAACAAAATCAGAATTCCCGACATAACAGACAGGGCCGCCCTAGTCAGCATAGTAACCAGAAGCGCCCCAGTAAAGGTCGCCATAATCAAAACCGGCAGCAGCAGTCTAACTCGCCAAACCGGCAGATGGACAGCCGTGGCCCAGCAGGAAACCAGCGCGGTAATGCAAAGCAACTTTACGAGCGCTATAAAACACTGGCCCAGGAAAAGCGGGCATCAGACCGGTTGGAATCTGAAGCTCTTTATCAGTATGCGGATCATTATTACCGCATCTATGATGAATTCGCCTCTGTAGAAGCCGCTACTCAGGCGGCACGGGATAAAGCCCGTCAGGAAGAACAGGCTAAAAAACAGCAAGAAGAAGACGTGCGTCAGGTCAATGCCGCCGAAAAACAGACGCAGCATTCTGCACCTGTTGAATCTTCTGAATCTGGGCAAAAAAAGCAAGAACAGGAGCCACAGCGAAAGCCGCGACGGAAACCACAGGCAAAAGCTGAGGAAAAATCAGAATCAGAATCTCCTATAGAAAAACCAGAAGCGGAAGCTGTGAACCCTTAAAATCCTCCTCCCCCCTTGTGTGATAAAATTACCACACCATATGTAGGATATTGATTTATTTATGGAGTAAGAGGAAGATGGATTTTGAAAAATATACCGACCGGACAAAGGGCTTTATTCAATCGGCCCAAGGCTATGCCATCCGCGAAGGCCATCAGCGCTTCACCCCCGAACATATTCTGAAAGTAATTTTAGAAGACGAAGAAGGTCTTGCGGCCAATTTAATGACCGCCGCCGGAGCCGATGCCAAGGCCGCTATTCGCGCCGTTGAAGCCGAAGTGCTCGCCTATCCAAAAGTAGAAGGCAAAGGTGCCGGACAATTATATCTTGCCGCCGATACCGCCCGCCTGTTTGAAAGTGCGGAGGAAATTGCCAAAAAAGCCGGTGATGACTATGTCACGGTGGAACGGATGTTGCTGGCGCTGTCATTGGCCAGGGATACAAAATCCGCAGAGATTCTGAAATCCGCAGGCCTGACCGCGCAAAATCTCAACGCCGCTATCAATGAAATTCGCAAAGGCCGCACGGCATCCAGCTCATCTGCAGAGGACAGCTACGAAGCCCTGAAGAAATATGCTCAGGACCTGACACAGGCGGCCCGTGATGGCAACCTTGACCCGGTCATTGGCCGGGACGAGGAAATTCGCCGCACCATACAGGTGCTTTCGCGCCGCCGGAAAAACAACCCGGTTCTGATCGGGGAGCCGGGGGTTGGTAAAACCGCCATCGTTGAGGGGCTGGCCCTTCGCATTGTGGGCGGCGATGTGCCCAGCAGCCTGAGCCATAAACGTATCATGGCACTGGATATGGGGGCTATGATTGCCGGGGCAAAATATCGGGGCGAGTTTGAAGAACGGCTTAAAGCTGTGCTTCAGGAAGTGTCGGCGTCCGATGGCGAGATCATTCTGTTCATTGACGAAATGCACACCATTGTCGGTGCGGGGGCATCTGAGGGTTCTATGGATGCGTCCAATTTGCTGAAACCGGCCTTGGCACGGGGCGAATTGCATTGCATCGGGGCTACAACCCTCAATGAATATCGTAAATATGTGGAAAAGGACGCAGCATTAGAGCGGCGGTTTCAGCCGGTGATGGTGTTGGAGCCAACGGTGGAAGACACCATTTCCATTCTGCGCGGCCTGAAAGAGAAATATGAACTTCATCACGGCATCCGCATCACCGACAGTGCCACCGTTGCCGCAGCCGTCCTCTCCAACCGTTACATCAATGACCGGTTTCTGCCGGATAAAGCCATTGATCTGATGGATGAGGCCGCATCCTGCATCAAAATGGAAGTGGACAGCAAGCCCTCAGAACTGGACGAGCTGGACCGCCGGATCATTCAGCTTAAAATCGAGCGGGAAGCCCTGCTCAAGGAAAAAGACAAGGCATCCAAGGAAAGATTACAAAATCTTGATAAGGAACTGGTTGAGCTGGAGCAGAAATCCGTCACCCTGACCGCACAGTGGAACCTGGAGAAAGACCGCATTGCCGGTGATGTGAAAATCAAGGAACAGCTTGATCAGGCCCGTATCGAACTGGAACAGGCCGAGCGGCGCGGGGATCTGGCCAAGGCCGGAGAATTGGCCTACGGCATCATTCCGAAATTAGAGGAGGCACTAGAGGTTGCCACCGACCCTGAAGCAGTGGAAAATCATCTGCTGAAAGAGGAAGTGCGCGAAGAAGACATCGCCGCCGTGGTGAGCCGCTGGACCGGAATTCCTGTGGACAAGATGCTTGAAGGCGAGCGGGAAAAGCTGGTTCATATGGAAGACCATCTGGGACAGCGTGTGATCGGCCAAAGGGAAGCGGTCGCCGCCGTATCCACCGCCGTGCGCCGCGCCCGTGCGGGCTTGCAGGATCAAAACCGCCCCATCGGATCATTCTTATTTTTAGGCCCCACCGGGGTTGGCAAGACTGAACTGACCAAGGCACTGGCAACGTTTTTGTTTGATGATGAACATGCCATGACGCGCATTGATATGTCCGAATATATGGAAAAACACGCGGTCGCAAGGCTGATCGGTGCGCCACCCGGTTATGTGGGTTACGAAGAAGGCGGCGTTTTGACCGAAGCCGTGCGCCGCCGCCCGTATCAGATCATCCTGTTTGACGAAGTGGAAAAAGCCCATCCTGATGTGTTCAATGTATTATTGCAGGTTCTGGACGATGGCCGCCTGACCGATGGACAGGGCCGGACGGTGGATTTCACCAACAGCCTGATCATCCTGACCAGTAATCTGGGCAGTGACGTATTGGCCGGACTGGAAGATGGCCATGATGTGGCAGAAGTGCGCGGTCTGGTTATGGATCATGTGCGGGCGGCTTTCCGGCCTGAGTTCCTCAACCGTCTGGACGAAGTGACATTGTTTCACCGTCTGGCGCGGGAAGATATGCATGGTATCGTTGATATTCAACTGCGTTATCTGGCAAAACTACTGGATGAGCGCAAACTCACGCTGGAGCTGGACAATAGCGCCAAGGACTGGCTCGCCCATGCGGGTTATGATCCGGTTTACGGCGCACGACCCTTGAAGCGGGTGATACAGCGCAGTTTGCAGGATGGTCTCGCCAATTTGATATTGGCAGGCAAGGTCCATGACGGCGACACCATCACCGTGACTGCCACCGCCGACGGGCTTGAGCTGTCAACTTAGCCCGAATGTCATTCCATTATGGCTTTCGTTGTTGGCATAGTGAAAGGCTTTTCAAAAAAACGGGTCAGCAGATCATTAAACAAGACGGGGTCATTAACGGGTGCTAAATGAGTATGCCCCGGCAAGATTGCCAGATGGGAATTTTTTAGATTTTGAAAAATCTCAATGGTATGCTCTTCTTTTATGACATCCCGATCGCCTGCGATGACCAATACTGGTGCCTTGATTTGATGCAGGCTTTTTGTGTTAATATTGGGCTGCGTCACCACCAGATTTAAAAGTTGTCTTTTAATTTCCCAATTTTCAGTAGCGTCTTTTTTTGCAATCATTTCAGCCACTTCCCTGACGGCACCCTCCAGTATTGGTTTGGCCCAAGGCTGAACAGCGGTTTGGTCTGGCCGCAGGTTTGCCCCCATGATGGCAAGTTTATTAATTTTTTCCGGATATTTCATCGCCATTAACAGACCGATTATGCCCCCATCACTCCAGCCAAAGGTATGGGCGTTTTTAATGGCTAACTGGTTTAATAATTCATTCCAGTCTTCCATCATCTGTTGATAATTTAGCTGATCTGTCCCTAAGCCGGACTTACCATGACCCCTGCTATCCGCCACAATAACCTGGTATTTCTTGGAAAAATATTCGATTTGTGCCGTAAGTCCGGCAATACTGTCGCCATTGCCATGAATCAGTATCAGCGGCGCGCCTGTGCCATATGTTTCATAATAAATTTCAATGCCGTTTACAGCGGCATATTTTCCAACCGCCTTATTTTGCCCGTAAGGGACAGCGTCATCACTGGCGTGAGAAAAAGGCGAAAGTGCCATGAAAACCACTACCACAACCAGCTTCAGAATATTATAGACAAGCATTCTTCATCCCCTATTTAAAAAATATCAAATAAATTGTAACATTTCCTGTATCTATCCGTCATTGTTTCACAAGCCGAATTAAAAATAAAGAAGAGAACTTAAAATGCATGATGTTGTTCAAGATTATTATGGCCGCGAATTACAGGGGACAAGTGACCTAAAAACAGATGCCTGCTGTGATGCGTCTAGCGTGCCGGAGTGGCTTAAAACCCTGCTTAAGAAAATACACCCGGAAGTATTGTCACGTTATTATGGCTGTGGTCTGGTTTGCCCCCCACTGTTGGAAGGTTGCCGGGTATTGGATCTGGGCAGTGGTTCCGGTCGGGATGTTTATGCTCTGGCTCAACTGGTCGGCCCCACTGGCGAAGTGATCGGCGTGGATATGACCGACGAGCAGCTGGCGGTTGCTGAAGATCACCGTCAATTCCATATTGAAGCCTTCGGCTATGATAATGTACGCTTTATGAAGGGCTATATCGAAAAGCTCGATGAGCTTGATCTGGAGCCGGAAAGTTTTGATGTGATTGTGTCAAACTGCGTCATTAACCTGTCGCCGGATAAGGAAGCCGTGCTTAAGGGCATCAGACGCCTGTTGAAACCGGGCGGTGAATTTTATTTCTCCGATGTTTATGCGGACAAACGTGTGCCGGATGCGGTGCGTGATGATCCGGTTCTTTACGGCGAATGTCTGGGCGGTGCGCTCTATTGGAATGATTTTGTCACCATAAGCAAACAGGCCGGCTTTGCCGACCCGCGGCTGGTTGAAGATCGCCCGCTGGAAATTACCGATCCCAAACTGGCCCCGCGGGTGGGAAATTTGCGGTTTTATTCGGCGACGTATCGCCTGTTTAAACTGGATGATCTGGAAACCGACTGCGAGGATTACGGACAGGCCGTGGTCTATCAGGGCAGTATTGCGGATAATGAAGCCCGCTTCATACTGGACAAGAATCATGATATTGAAACCGGTCATATCTTTCCCGTCTGTGGCAATACATGGCGCATACTTCAGGACACACGCTTTAAAGATCATTTCCAGTTCATCGGTAATTTTTCCCGCCATTTTGGCATTTTTGCCGGTTGCGGCACCGACCTGCCCTTTGATCAGGAACTAAAAGAGGAAGAAACCAGCTCATGTTGTTAGAGCGTAATAGCAAGTTTAGCATATTGGTGCTTTGTACCGGAAACTCTGCCCGCAGCATTATGGCCGAAGCCTTGTTCAACACCCAAGAGGGAGAGTATTTCACGGCCTATAGTGCGGGCAGCCAACCTACGGGTGCGCCAAATGCATTTGCGTTGGAGCAGATCGCCGACCTTGATGTGGATTTTGAGGTACGCAGCAAAAGCTGGGATGAATTTCACGGCGAAAATGCGCCTCATCTGGATTTTGTCATAACGGTTTGTGATAGTGCGGCAAAGGAAAGCTGTCCGGTTTTTCTGGGTGGCCCGCTACGTATCCATTGGGGTCTGCCAGACCCGGCGGCGGTTACCGGATCTGACGCGGATATACGTCAGGCATTTTTACAATGTTTCAAGATATTCCAATCCCGCATTAAACAGCTAAACAGCCAGATAACGCCGGATATGGACAAGGCAGAGGTCAGAAATCTGATGCTGGCATTAGCAGAAAGCGCTTGAGCATGGAATTGATGGCCGCCATCGCCATGACTGCGGGCGGTCTTATGGCGGGACTTAGGGTGACGAAAATGCTGGCCAAACTACTAGCTTAGAAAGTAATAATTATGAACGGCATATTTAAAATTGCTATAATTGTTGCGGCCTTGATTGCGGCGAGTATCTTCTGGCCGGTCCATGAATGGATGCAGGCTCTGATCGTCTGGGTTAAGGCCAGCGGCCCGTGGGGTGTTGCTGCCTTTGCGGTGATTTATATTGCCGCCGTTGTGTTGTTCCTGCCGGGGTCTATCCTGACCTTGGGCGCGGGGTTTGTTTATGGCCCGTTCTGGGGCACGCTTCTGGTGTCTCCGGTCAGCGTGACCGCGGCCTTTGTCGCCTTTAGTCTGGCGCGGGGCCGGCTGCGCCCTTGGGTCATGAATAAGGTAGGCCATAATGAGCGCTTTTCTTTAGTGGATAAGGCTGTGGGCGATCAGGGTTTTAAGATTGTCATGCTGCTTCGTCTGTCGCCATTATTCCCGTTCAGTTTTCTTAATTATGCTTTGGGCCTAACCGGCGTGAAGGCACGAAGTTATGTTCTGGCCTCTTTCATCGGTATGTTACCGGCAACATTTTTATACACCTATCTCGGCTCCCTCGTCACCAGTGTGACCGAACTGGCCAATGCCCCAAAACAGGGGGCGGAAGATGCCCAGAGTATTTTTATGTGGGTCGGCTTTGCCGTGACGGTGGTGGTAACCGCCTATGTCACCACCCTTGCCCGTCGGGCGTTGCGTGATGCTGTGCCGCAGGAAGAAGGAGAGCAAACATGACGGTTATCGTTTATCCAGAGGATAAATATAATGTAGAACTGGTCGATATGCTGGCGCCGGCCAACTGGGAAAATCCTACCCCCAAGGGGCGGTATAATCTTGTGGTGATCGGTGCGGGGCCTGCGGGTCTGGTGGCGGCGGCGGGTGCGGCGGGCCTTGGCGCCAAGGTTGCTCTGGTGGAACGTCATCTGATGGGCGGCGACTGCCTGAATTATGGTTGTGTGCCGTCCAAAGCCCTTCTGAAGGCGGCTCATATAGCCCATGATAGCGGTGTCACGCCGGATTTTTCAAAGGTCATGGAAGGCCTGCGGGCGAAACGCACCGGCCTTGCTCACCATGACAGTGTGGACCGTTTCATGCAGCTTGGAGTTGATGTTTTCCTCGGAGATGGCAGCTTCATATCACCCAGCTGTATCGAGGTTGGCGGCAAAAAACTGAATTTTCATCGTGCGGTTATCACCACCGGGGCCAGAGCCGCCCTGCCACCGATCCCCGGCCTGAGCGATGTAGATCCTTTGACCAATGAAACATTATTCTCTCTGACCCAGATGCCGCGACATCTTGTCGTGATCGGGGCGGGGCCGATTGGGTGTGAAATGGCGCAGTCTTTCCGCCGCTTCGGGGCCAAGGTGACCATTATCGAAATGGCAGACCGTCTGGTGCCCATCGAAGACCCGGATGCCAGCGCAGTTTTAAAGGCACAATTTGAAAAAGAGGGCATCGAGCTTATTTTAGGTGCCGCAGTGGTGCGGACGGATAAATCCGACAGCCATAAAACCGTCACCCTGAAAGACGGTGACGGTGAACGCTCCATAGAAGCCGATGAAATTCTGGTGGCGGCGGGACGAATTCCCAATATTGAGGGACTTGATCTGGAAGCCGCCGGGGTTGACTATCACCGGCGTGGGGTCACGGTTAACGATCGCCTGCAGACCACAAGCCCGAAAATTTATGCAGCGGGCGATATTTGCTCACCGTTTCAGTTCACCCATAGTGCGGATGCGATGGCGAAAATTGTCATTCAGAACGCCCTGTTTTTTGGCCGTAAAAAGACCAGTAAACTTGTGATGCCGTGGGCGACCTATACGT